>NZ_JBWKXQ010000093.1:0-17320 GCF_059423125.1 Variovorax sp. GW531-E2
GCCCCCACCGGGCCGGCCCCCGCCCGGATGCGGATGCGACACGCCCGGCTGCGGGCGCGGCGGGCGGAACCCCGGGTCGACGGGCGGCCGGATGCCCGGCCCGTGCGGGGGACGAACCCCAGGTCCATGAGGCGGACGGACCCCGGGTCCGTGGGGCGGACGCACGCCAGGCCCCGGCCAGGGCCGCGGCTGCCAGCCCGGGTGCACGGGCGGCGGCGGGCGCCAGCCCGCGATCGGCGGCGGCGGGGGCCGGTGGCCCCACCAGCGCCGGTCGCCGTACCAGGGGCGGTCGCGGTAGTAGTCGGCCCAGTAGCTGCCGATCACGAAGCTCACGATGGGCACGCCGATGACCGCGCCGTAGGTGGCCAGCGGCACGCGCTGCTGCTGGTAGGCGTAGTCGAGGTTCCTTGCCCAGACCCAGCCGCGCCCGCCGTCGGGCAGCACCACGTCGCACCAGCCGTAGCCGCTGGTGCAGCCGACCACGTCGACCGGCTGCCCCGGCCCGAGCCGTGCCACCAGCGGGTAGTCGCCCGAGGGCCCGGCGCGCAGGTTGACCGCGCCGCGCGTGAAGGCCTGCTGCGCCGCCGCGGCGAGCGGCAGCAGCAGGACGAGCGCGCCCAAGGCAGCGCGGCGCAAGAAGGATGTGGCGTTCATGGGAGGCTCCTGTGCGCCCCAGCGTAGGCGTGGGGCGGGGAGCCGTCAATCAGCCGAGGGCGCGCGCGGCGCCCGGCGTCAGGCGGCTTCCTTGTAGAAGCCGTTGCTGTTCAGGAGGCGGCCCTTCGCGGGCGCCACCGCTGCACCGATCGCCGCGATGTGGTCCGGCGTCGTGCCGCAGCAGCCGCCCACGATGTTCACCAGCCCCTCGGCCGCGAACTCGTGCAGCAGGCGCGAGGTGACGTCGGGCGTCTCGTCGAAGCCGGTGTCGCTCATCGGGTTGGGCAGGCCGGCGTTCGGGTAGCAGCTGATGTAGGTGTCGCCCGCCACGCGCGCCAGCTCCTGGATGTAGGGGCGCATCAGCGTCGCGCCCAGCGCGCAGTTCAGGCCGATGGCCAGCGGCTGCGCATGGCGCACGCTGTGCCAGAAGGCCGTGACGGTCTGGCCGCTGAGGATGCGGCCCGACGCATCGGTCACCGTGCCGCTGATGATCAGCGGCAGGCGCTGGCCGCTGTTGTCGAAGTACTCGTCCACCGCGAACAGCGCGGCCTTGGCGTTGAGCGTGTCGAAGATGGTCTCGACCAGGATCACGTCGGCGCCGCCTTCGACCAGTGCTTCGGTCTGCTCGTAGTACGCCGCGCGCAGCGATTCGAAATCGACATTGCGCGCGCCGGGGTCGTTCACGTCGGGGCTGATGCTCGCCGTCTTGGGCGTCGGGCCGAGGGCGCCGGCCACGAAGCGCGGCTTGTCGGGCGTGCTGTACTTGTCGCAGGCCGCGCGCGCCAGCTTGGCCGACTCGAGGTTCATCTCGCGCGCCAGGTGGGCCATCTTGTAGTCCTCCTGCGCGATGGTGGTGGCGCCGAAGGTGTTGGTCTCGATGAGGTCGGCGCCCGCCGCGAGGTAGGCCTCGTGGATGTCGGTGATGACGTCGGGGCGCGTGAGCGACAGCAGCTCGTTGTTGCCCTTCACGTCGCGCTCGAAGTCCTTGAAGCGCTCGCCGCGGTATTGCTCTTCGGTGAGCTTGAAGCGCTGGATCATCGTGCCCATCGCGCCGTCGAGGATGGCAATGCGGTTGGCCAGGATGCCCGGCAGCGCCTGGCCGCGGGTATAGATGAGGGGCTTGGTCATGTCCGCGATTGTAAAAACCCCGGTCTGGCCCGGCGCGCAGGCGGGTCTTGCCGGCGTCAGCCTTGCCCGCCCGCGATCTCCGCCAGCGCCTGCACGAAGCGCGCGTTGTCCGCGTCGGTGCCCACCGACACGCGGATGAAGGTCTCGAAGCCCGGCTCCTTCCAGGGCTTGACGATGATCCCGCGCGCCAGCAGGGCCTCGTTGACCGGCGCGTTGGGCCGCCCGAGATCGACGAACAGGAAGTTGGCCGCCGAAGGCGCGATGCGTAGGCCCGGCCAGACCGACCCGGCCAGGGCGCGAAGCTGCGCCGCCAGCGCCTCGCGCTGTTGCACGGTGCGCGCCACCGCCTGCGCCATGAAGGCCTCGTCGCCCCAGGCCGCCAGCGCCGCGGCCTGCGCCGCCAGGTTCACGTTGAAGGGCGTGCGCACGCGGTCGAGCAGCTGCACCAGCGCCGCGTCGGACGCGATGCCGTAGCCCACGCGCAGGCCGGCCAGGCCCCAGGCCTTGGAGAAGGTGCGCAGCACGATCCACGGGGAGCGGCCTTCGCCGGCCGCCTGCCATGCGCGCAACAGGGCGAGCACGTCGGGGTAGCCGGGCGCCAGCCGCGCATATTCGTAGTAGGCCTCGTCCACCACCAGCAGCGTGCCCGCGGGCACCGCCGCGAGCAGGCGCGCGAAATCGTCCGCATCGAACATGCAGCCGACCGGGTTCGAGGGGTTGGCCAGCATCACCACCTTGGGCCCGCGCGCGAGCGCCGCGCACCAGGCGTCGACGTCGAAGCCGAGTTCCGGCGTGAGCGTCAGCAGCTCGACCTGCGCGCCCATCATGCGCGGGTAGATCTCGTGCAGGCCGAAGGCCGGGCGCTGCGTGAGCACGCGGTCGCCCGGCGACAGCAGCGCCTGGCACAGCATCTGCAGGATGTCCTCGGAGCCGTTGCCGATCACCACCTCGCCGGGCTGCGCACCGGTGCGCTCCGCAATCGCGGCACGCAGCGCCGTGGAGTTGGCGTCGGGGTAGGTGCCCGCGCGCGCCGCCAGGTCGACCAGCGCACGCGCCACCGCGGGGCTGGGGCCGTACGGGTTCTCGTTGCTCGCCAGCCGCGCGATCTCGCTGACGCCGTAGCGCGCGCGCACGGCGTCCGAGGACAGCCCCGCGTTGTAGGGCGGCAGCGGCGGCACCTCGGGGCGCGCGAACGCGTGGATGGCGGCGCTCACCGGGCGCCGCCTTCGACGAAGGCCAGCACCGCTTCCAGCATGCGGCGCACGTGCGGCTTCACGCCCGCGGCCACGTCGGGCAGGTAGTCGAAGGGCAGCGCTTCCTGCATGTAGCTCGACTGGGTCATCTCCAGCTGCACCGCGTGCACGCCGCCGGCCGGGTTGCCGTACTGGCGCGTGATGTGGCCGCCCTTGAAGCGGCCGTTGAGCACGCCGGTGTAGCCCGGCGCCGATTCGGCGATGCCGCGCAGCGTGGCGGCCAGCCCGGGGTCGCAGCTCTTGCCGTCGGCGGTGCCCAGGTTCAGATCAGGCAGCTTGCCTTCGAAGAAGCGCGGCAGCACCGAGCGGATCGAGTGCGCGTCCCACAGCGCGACGGTGCCGTGCGCGGCCCGCAGGCGATCGAGCTCGGCCTGCAGCTGCTGGTGGTACGGGCGCCAGACGGCCTCGCGACGTTCGGCGATCTCGGCATCAGAGGGCTGCCCGGCGACATCGGCGTACACCGGCGTGTCGTCGAAGGTGTCGACCGGGCACAGGCCGGTGACGCTCTGGCCCGGGTACAGGCTGGCGCCGTCCGGCGGACGGTTCAGGTCGACCACGTAGCGCGAGTGCGTGGCCACGAGCACCGAGGCGCCGAGTGCGTCGGCGAAGTCGTAGAGCTGCTCGAGGTGCCAGTCGGTGTCGGGCACGTGGCGCGCCTCGTCGGTGAAGCGGGCGGCCAGCGCGGGCGGCACGTGCGTGCCGACGTGCGGCATCGAGATCAGCAGCGGGCGCGTGCCCTGGCGGAAGCGGAACGCCGGTTCGGTGGTGGTGAAGGCCATGGGAATTCAGTCCTTGAGGAGTTGGGTGCGCGCGGCAACGAAGGCGGCTGCGGCATCGCCATGCAGCGCGTGGCGCCCGGCCGTGACGCGCGGGCGGCCCGCCACCCAGACCGCGTCGACGGCCGAGGTGCGGTGGCTCGCGAACACATGGGCCGAGAGCATGTCGGGCGCCGACAGGCCCTGCAGCGCGAGGTGATGGGCATCGAGCACGACGAAGTCGGCCTGCTGCCCCGCGGCCAGCCCGCCGACCGCGCGGCCCGCCGCCTGCGCCCCGCCCTGCACGGCTTCGAGCGTGAGCGCGGTGGCCACGTGCGGCTGCGCCGCGCTGGCGCCGACGTTGCGCTGTCGCCGGCCCAGGCGCTGGCTGTATTCGAGCATCAACAGCTCCTCGGCCGCGTTGACGCTGGCGTGGCTGTCGGAGCCCACGCCCCAGGCGCCGCCGTGGCTGCGCCAGCGCGCGAAGTCGAAGATGCCGTCGCCCAGGTTGGCCTCGGTGGTCGGGCACAGGCCCGCGACCGCACCGCTCTGGGCCGCGTATTCGTATTCGGCGTCGTTCATGTGCGTGGCGTGCACGAGGCACCAGCGCGCATCGACGCTCGCGTGGTCGAGCAGCCATTCGACCGGGCGCAGGCCGCTCCACTCCACGCAGTCGTCCACTTCCTTCGTCTGTTCGGCGATGTGGATGTGGACCGGCGCGGTGCGGTCGATGGCGTCCAGGCCGGCGAGCGCCTCGCGCAGCGCTTCGGGCGGCACGGCGCGCAGCGAATGCGGCGCCAGGCCCAGGCGCGCGCCCTGCGCGTCGCAGTCGGGTTTGAGCGTGTCGAGCAGGCGCAGCATCGACTCGGTCGAGCGGATGAAGCGGCGCTGCCCCTCGGTGGGTGGCTGGTCGCCGAAGCCGCTGGTCTGGTAGAGCACCGGCAGCAGCGTGAAGCCGATGCCGGTGTTCTGCGCGGCGCGCAGCAGCGCGCGGCTCAGCGCCGCGTCGTCGGCGTAGGGGCGCCCGTCGGTGTCGTGGTGCACGTACTGGAACTCGCACACGCTGGTGTAGCCCGCCTCGAGCATCTCGGCGTAGAGCCAGGTCGCGATGGCCTCCATGTGCTGCGGGCCGAGGCGCGCGGCAAAGCGGTACATCAGCGTGCGCCAGCTCCAGAAGCTGTCCTGCTGCTCGGCGCGGTGCTCGGTGAGCCCCGCGAAGGCGCGCTGGAAGGCGTGCGAATGCAGGTTGGGCATGCCGGGGATCACCGGGCCGGTCGCCACCTGCGCGCCCGCGGGCGGTTGCGCGCCGGCCTGCACCTGCGTGAGCTGGCCGGCGTCGTTCCATGACAGCAGGACGTTCTTCGTCCAGCCTGCGGGCAGCAGCGCATCGGCTGCGAAAAGCGTGTGTGTCATTCGGTGGCTCCGATGGCGATGCGTCCCTGGCGCACCACGGCGCGCACCGGCTGCTGGCCGAACCAGTAGGCCAGCTCGGCGGCGTCGTGCAGGTTCCAGAGCACGAAGTTGGCGGGCATGCCGGGCGCGATGGCGCCGTGCGTGTCCTGCAGGCCGAGCGCGCGCGCCGCGTGCACGGTGACGCCGGCCAGCGCCTCGGGCACGGTGAGGCGGAACAGCGTGCAGGCCATGTTGACCATCAGCAGCAGGCTCAGCGTCGGCGAGGTGCCGGGGTTGTGGTCGGTCGAGACGGCCATCGGCACGCCCGCGGCGCGCAGCGCGTCGATGGGCGGCAGGTGCGTGTCGCGCAGCGTGTAGTAGGCGCCGGGCAGCAGCACGGCCACGGTGCCCGACTGGCGCATGGCCGCGATGCCGTCGGCCGACAGGTGCTCGATGTGGTCGCACGACAGCGCGCCGTAGCGCGCGGCCAGCGCCGCGCCGCCCATGTCCGACAGCTGCTCGGCATGCAGCTTCACCGGCAGGCCCAATGCCTTGGCGGCTTTGAAGACCTGCTCGGTTTCCGCGAGCGAGAAGGCGATGCGTTCGCAGAACACGTCGACCGCATCGACCAGCCCTTCGGCGGCGAGCGCGGGCAGCATCTCCTTGCAGACGAGGTCGATGTAGTCGCCACTGCGGCCCGCGTACTCGGGCGGCAGCGCGTGCGCGCCGAGGAAGGTGGTGCGCACGGTGACGCCGTAGGCCTCGCCCAGTCGCCGCGCCACGCGCAGCTGCTTGCGCTCGTGCTCGAGCGCCAGGCCGTAGCCCGACTTGATCTCGATGGCGCACACGCCGTCGGCCAGCAGCTGCTCGAGGCGCGCGGCGGCCTGGGCGAACAGCGTGTCCTCGTCGGCCTCGCGCGTGGCGCGCACCGACGACACGATGCCGCCGCCGGCCTTGGCCACATCTTCGTAGGTGGCGCCCGCCAGCCGCATCGCGAACTCGTTGGCGCGCTGGCCGCCGTAGACCAGGTGCGTGTGGCAATCGACGAGGCCGGGCGTGACGAGCGCGCCGCCGCCGTCATGCGGCGCGAGCCCCGCGAACTCGGCGGGCACATCGGCGCGCGCGCCGACCCAGCGGACCGCGCCCTGCGCGACCACGAGGGCGGCTTCGGCGTCGGGCGCCAAGGTGACGCCGGGCGCCGCACCGGGCGCCAGGCGCAGGCCGGTCCACAGGCCGTCGGCCGAGGGGAATTCGCTGGGGGGTGTCATCGTCATCTCCTGTTCTTTGCTTGGGCCGCTCAGGCCGGCACGAAGCGCACGGCCACCAGCCGCGCGCCGTCGCTCGCCGGCGCGGCCTGCCATGCCTGCGCGGCGTCGGTCCAGCACAGGCCCTCGCCGTCACCCAGGGCTTCGCCGTCATTCAAGCGCCACTCGCCGCGCAACGCCAGCAGCACGCCGTGCGGCGCGGGCGCGATGTCGGCGGCGCGTTCCAGCACCTGCACGTCGGCGCGCCACTGGCCGCCGCGCGCCATCACGTTGAAGTCGTTCGAGGCGCCGCCGAGCAGCGTGCAGTCGATCGGGTCGTCGCCCGAAAAGGCGAAGGGCTGGTGCGGCACGTCGAGCCGGTGCGACACGCGGCCGTCGTGCGTGAAGAGGCGCACGCCGTCGCCTTCGAGCAGCATGATCTGGCGATCGATGCCCGGGAACACCGAGAACGGGCCGGGCGACGCGATGGTGGCGATGCTCACACGCCAGCCGAAGCTGTCGAGCCCCGCGCCTTGCGGCCAGCTGGCGATTTCCTGCGTGGTGCCGCCGCCGTTCTTCCAGGGCGTGGCGCGCAGGGTCGCGCGCGAAAAACGCTGCACGCTCATCGCATCAACCCGCCCTGGCGCAGCTTCTGTTCGAAATGCCGCAGGATCAAGGTCATCGTGCCCGTGAGCATGAAGTACACGAGCGCGATGGCCAGGTACACCTCGAGCGAGCGGTACGACACGCTGATGATCTTCTGGCCTTCGTGCATCACGTCATGAATGGTCAGGAGCGACACCAGCGCCGAGTTCTTGATGAGCGCGATGAACTCGTTGCCCAGCGGCGGGATCATGCGCACCACGGCCTGCGGCAGCACGATCTGGCGCATCGCCACACCGGGCGTCATGCCCAGCGACTGCGCGGCCATGGTCTGGCCCTTGTCGATCGACTGGATCGCGCCGCGCACGATCTCGGACACATAGGCGCCCGAGTACACGCCAAGCCCCAGCACGCCGCACACAAAGGCCGGCAGCAGGATGCCGAAGTGCGGCAGGCCGAAGAACAGAATGAACAGCTGCACCAGCAGCGGCGTGCCGCGAATCGCCGCCACGTAGGCGGTGCACACGCCGTATATCCAGCGCCGCTTCGGGTTCAGCCGGCCGATGCCGACCAGCAGGCCCAGCACGCACCCCAGGGCCAGCGCGCAGGCGGTGATCTCCACCGTGACCAGCGCGCCGCGCAGCAGGTCGGGCCAGCCCTGCCAGACGGGCGAGAAATCGAAGTCCATGGCGCGCTTACTTGGCGGTGGCGCTGAACCACTTCTTCACGATGGCCGCGTAGGTGCCGTCGGCCTTGAGCTTCTCGATCGCGCCGTTCACGGCCTTGGTGAGCTCGGGCGTGTCCTTGCGGATGGCCATGCCGTATTCCTCGGTGGTGATCTGCTCGTCGAGCACCTTCAGGCCGCCGCGCGTGCGCACGTACTGGAAGGCGGCGGGCTTGCCGGTGACGGCGGCGTCGGCGCGGCCGATGTCCACGAGGTTGAACATCTCCTGGTTCTTCTCGACTTCCATCAGCTGCACCTGCGGGAATTTCTCCTTGGTGTACGACACGGACTTGGTGCCCACCTGCACGCTGACCTTCTTGCCGTTGATGTCGGCCGGCTTCTTGATGGTGGTGTTGCCGTCCTTCACCATGACCACGAGGCCGCCGGCGTAGTACGGCACGGTGAAGTCGACGACCTTCTTGCGCTCGTCGGTGATGTAGATGCCCGACACGGCCATGTCGAAGCGCTTCGAAATGAGGCCCGGCACGAGGCCCTTGAAGTCGATGTCGATCCACTCGATCTTGCGGCCCAGCGTCTTGCCGATGGCCTCGACCAGCTCCACGTCGAAGCCGGTGCGCTTGCCGTTTTCCACGAACTCCATCGGCGGGAAGGTGGCGTCGGTGGCCACGCGCAGCGGCTCGCCCTGGGCTTGCGCGGCGCCAGCGAAACCGAAGAAGGCGAGGCCGGACAGGGCGGCGGCGACGAGGGTGCGACGGGTGTTCATGGGAGGGCTTTCGTGGAGGTGAGGGAGGGAGAAAGAAAAAGAAAGGCGGCGCCTACTGCAGTGCGCGCGAGATGCGGGCCGCCGTGACGACGGTCATGTGGACCAATGCAGCTTCCATGCCTTCGACGCGCGTGAGCGGCGCCATCAGCGTGATCGCCCCGCGCAGGCGCCGGCCCGCGGCCAGCACCGGCGCGCTCGCGCCCCACACGCCGGCATCGACCTCGCCGTGGGTCACAGCATGGCCGGCGGCGCGGATGGCGTCGAGTTCGGCGGCGCGCTCGGCGCGGCGTTCGGGGGCTTCGTCGAGCCCGTCGAGCAGCAGGTCGCGCGCGTCGTCGGGTGCGTGGGCCAGCAGGCACTTGGCGCTGGCGCCGTCGCGCGCGGGCACGCTGCGGCCGCGGTCGAAGGAGCAGCGCAGCGACTGTTCGCTGTCGATCATCTCCAGGCACACGACGCGCTCGTTCACCAGGGTGACGAGCGCCACGCTCTCGTGGCTTTGCTGCGCCAGCACGCGCATGTCGGCGCGCGCGGCCATCACGAGGTCGGAGTTGCCGTCGAAGCCGCTGGCCAGCTGCACGCTGACGGGCCCCGGCGAGTAGCGGCCCTCGGACTCCATCACGAAGCCCCAGCGGCGCAAGGTGGCGACCTGGCGGTACAGCGTGCTCTGCGACAGGCCGGTAGCCTGCACCAGCTCGGCCGCCGTCATCGCCGCCTTGCTTTGCGCCAGCACCGACAGCACGAACAGCGCGCGGTCGTTGTGGGCAGGAGCGTCAAGGGGGGTCGTCATCGGGGGCAATCGCTGGGCGGTCGAAAGTGGATGCGGCGTGCAGTATCTTGCTCGCCGTTCTCACGACCAAGCCCGAATTCCCACTCGATGGGAATGAGCGCGTTTTTTCTTTCTACCTTCGTCTTACCGAGGCTCAGCGCATCAGCAGCGGAAAGAGCGGATCGTCCATCGGCGCGCCGGCCGGCAGGCGCTCGGCCAGGCCCGGGAAATCGGGCGAGGTCTTCCAGCTGCGCGGGGCGTGGCGGATGTCGTCGCCCATAAAGCGCACCGAGAACACGCGGCGCCGGTTCGGCCCCTCGACGCCGGCCGCCGCATGCAGGGTGAGCATGT
This sequence comes from Variovorax sp. GW531-E2, assembly GCF_059423125.1. NCBI lineage: Bacteria > Pseudomonadati > Pseudomonadota > Betaproteobacteria > Burkholderiales > Comamonadaceae > Variovorax > Variovorax sp. GW531-E2. Next base: position 9,595 of record NZ_JBWKXQ010000093.1, read on the forward strand.
GGAAGCAGACGAAGTCGCCGGGCTCGATGTCCCAGCCGACGATGGGGAAGCGCTCGCGCGCACCCTCGATGTCGGGCAGGTCGTCGAGGCTGCCTTCGGGGAACCACTTGGCGTGGTTGTCCATGAAGGTGCGCGGCATCAGCCACGGCCCCTTGTGGGAGCCGGCCACGAACTCGAGCGTGGCGGCACGCGACACCGGATCGACCGGAATCCACATGCTGACGTTCTGCATGCCCTCGATGTTGTAGTAGGGCTGGTCCTGGTGCCACGGCGTGCGCTGGCGCGTGCCGGGTTCCTTCACGAGCAGGTGGTCGTGGTACAGGCGCACGGTGTCGGAGCCCATGAGCCGCTGCGCGAGGGGCGCCAGCGGTGCCTCTCTGATGAAGCGGCCGAAGGCGTCGATCTCCTGCCAGTTGCAGAAGTCCTCGAAGAAGCGGCCCGGGTCGTCGGGCCGGCTCGCGACCTTGGCGCGCGGGCTGGGCGCCGCCAGGTTCGCCTCGATGCCGCCCCGCAGCAGCGCGAGTTCGTCGGCCGTGAGCAACTGGCGGATGCAGACCGCGCCGTCGCGCTGGAACTGCGCCACCAGCGCGTCGTCCACGCGTTCGCGCACGCGGCGCTGCAGGTCGGAAGCATCGAGGGTCATCGTCGGGTCTCCTTCTTTGTCGGGGTGTCGGTGACCCGCTTTTTTACTTCACCTGCGGCGCCTGCCGGCCTTACTTGATCATCGGCAGCTTCAGGCCCTGCTTCTTCGCCGTGGCCACGGCGATGTCGTAGCCCGCGTCGGCATGGCGCATGACGCCCGTGGCCGGGTCGTTGAAGAGCACGCGCCCGATGCGCTTGGCCGCCGCGTCGGTGCCGTCGCACACGATCACCACGCCCGAGTGCTGCGAGTAGCCCATGCCCACGCCGCCGCCGTGGTGCAGGCTGACCCAGGTCGCGCCGCCGGCCGTGTTGAGCAGTGCGTTGAGCAGCGGCCAGTCGGAGACGGCGTCGGTGCCGTCCTTCATGGCTTCGGTCTCGCGGTTCGGGCTGGCGACCGAGCCGGTGTCCAGGTGGTCGCGGCCGATGACGATCGGGCCCTTGAGTTCGCCGTTCTTCACCATCTCGTTGAAGGCCAGGCCGGCGATGTGACGCTCGCCCAGGCCGAGCCAGCAGATGCGCGCGGGCAGGCCCTGGAAGGCGATGCGCTCGCGCGCCATGTCGAGCCAGCGGTGGGTGTGGGTGTTGTCGGGGAACAGCTCCTTGATCTTGGCGTCGGTCTTGTAGATGTCTTCCGGGTCGCCCGAGAGCGCCACCCAGCGGAACGGGCCCTTGCCTTCGCAGAACAGCGGACGGATGTAGGCCGGCACGAAGCCCGGGAAGTCGAAGGCGTTCTTCACGCCTTCGTCGAACGCGACCTGGCGGATGTTGTTGCCGTAGTCGACCGTGGGGATGCCCATGGCCTGGAAGTCGAGCATGGCCTGCACGTGCACGGCGCACGACTTGGCGGCGGCCTTCTTCAGCGCGTCGTGTTGCGACGCGTCCTTCATGGCGGCCTGCCATTGCGGCACGCTCCAGCCCGAGGGCAGGTAGCCGTTGATCAGGTCGTGCGCGGAGGTCTGGTCGGTCACGAGGTCGGGCTTGAGGCCGCCGGCCTTGGCGCGCTTGACCAGCTCGGGCAGGATGTCGGCCGCGTTGCCCAGCAGCGCGATCGACACGGCTTCCTTGGCGTCGCAGTGCTGCTGGATGAGTTCGAAGGCATGGTCGATGTCGCGTGCCTGCTTGTCGACGTAGCGCGTGCGCAGGCGGAAGTCGATGCTCGACTGCTGGCACTCGATGTTCAGCGACACGGCGCCGGCCAGCGTGGCCGCGAGCGGCTGCGCGCCGCCCATGCCGCCCAGGCCGGCCGTCAAGATCCACTTGCCCGCGAGGCTGTTGTTGTAGTGCTGGCGGCCGGCTTCGACGAAGGTCTCGAAGGTGCCTTGCACGATGCCCTGGCTGCCGATGTAGATCCAGCTGCCCGCCGTCATCTGGCCGTACATGAAGAGGCCCTGGCGGTCGAGTTCGTTGAAGTGTTCCCAGTTGGCCCACTTCGGCACGAGGTTGGAGTTGGCGAGCAGCACGCGCGGTGCGTCGGCATGCGTCTTGAACACGCCCACGGGCTTGCCCGATTGAATGAGCAAGGTTTCGTCGTCTTCCAGTTCCTTCAGCGAGGCGAGGATCTGGTCGTAGCAGGCCCAGTCGCGCGCAGCGCGGCCGATGCCGCCGTACACCACGAGGTCTTGCGGGCGCTCGGCCACCTCGGCGTCGAGGTTGTTCTGCAGCATGCGGTACGGCGCTTCGGTGAGCCAGCTCTTGCAGTTCAGCTCGGTGCCGCGCGGGGCGCGGATCACGCGGGTCGGGTCATGGCGCGGGTCGGTGCCGGCGGCGGGGGTGTTCAGGGCGAATTTGTCGGGTGCGTTCATGGCGTGGTTCTCCTTGTCGGGTGGCGGTCGGTACGGATCACTTCGAGTGGCTGGGCAGGATGTCGAGCAGCGCGGCCGGCAGGTCGGCCGCGAGCGCCCACAGGCGCATGGCTTCGATGTCGGGTGCGAGGTAGCGGTCGGTCTCGAGGAACGCGACCTTCTGGCGGATGCGGGCGAATTCCGCTTCGACCAGCGGCGAACTCTTCAGCTTGCGCTTGAGTTCGATGCCCTGGGCGGCGGCCATCGCTTCGATGCCCACCACCACGGCGGTGTTGTTGACCATGTCGCCCAGGCGGCGCGCCGCGAAGGTGGCCATCGACACGTGGTCTTCCTGGTTGGCCGAGGTCGGCAGGCTGTCGACGCTGGCGGGGTGCGCGTGCGACTTGTTTTCCGAGGCGAGCGCGGCGGCCGTGACCTGCGCGATCATGAAGCCGGAGTTCAGACCGCCGTCGCGCACCAGGAAGGGCGGCAGGCCCGACAGGCCGCTGTCGAGCAGCAGCGCGAGGCGGCGCTCGGCGATGGCGCCGACTTCGCTCACGGCCAGCGCAATGATGTCGGCCGCGAAGGCGACCGGCTCGGCGTGGAAGTTGCCGCCCGAGATCACTTCGCCGGTGTCGCAGAACACCAGCGGGTTGTCCGATGCGGCATTGGCTTCGATGACCAGCACGCGCGAGGCGTGGGCCAGGTTGTCGAGGCAGGCGCCCATCACCTGCGGGATGCAGCGCACCGAGTACGGGTCCTGCACGCGGCCGCAGTCGGCGTGCGAGGGAACGATCTCGCTGCCGTCGAGCAGCGTGCGCACGGCGCCGGCCACGGCGATCTGGCCGGGCTGGCCGCGTGCGGCGTGGATGCGGGCGTCGAAGGGCTTGATCGAGCCCTGGATGGCTTCGAGCGACAGCGCGCCCGACATCAACGCGGCGGCAAACACGTCTTCGGCGCCGAACAGGCCGGCCAGCGCCAGCGCGGTCGACACCTGCGTGCCGTTGAGCAGCGCCAGGCCTTCCTTGGGGCCGAGCACGAAGGGCTCGAGGCCGATGCTGCGCATGGCTTCGGCGCCGCTCACCTTCTTGCCGTCGGCCAGCGTGGCTTCGCCTTCGCCGATGAGCACGCAGGCCATGTGGGCCAGCGGCGCGAGGTCGCCCGAGGCGCCGACCGAGCCCTTGCACGGAATGCTGGGCGTGACGCCGGCGTTGAACAGCGCCAGCAGCGCATCGACCAGCGCGGGCCGCACGCCCGAGTGGCCGCGCGCCAGGCTCACGGCCTTGGTCGCGAGGATCATGCGCACCACCGGCGCGGCCAGCGGCTCGCCCGTGCCCACGCTGTGCGAGAGCACGAGGTTGCGCTGCAGCTCGGCCAGGTGGTCGTTGCCGATGCGCGTGCTGGCGAGCTTGCCGAAACCGGTGTTGATGCCGTAGACCACCTCGTCGTTCTCGACGATGTGGCGCACCGCGGCCTCGGCCTTGGCCATGCCGTCCTGCACCGACGGGTCGAGCGCAAGGTGCACGCCGCCGGCCTGGATGCGTCGCAGCATCGCAAGGTCGACCTTGCCGGGCGTGAGGGTCAATGTGGCGTGGGGAGTGGCGGTGTGATTGCTTGGCATGTGAACCTGTCTATACAAGTGGTTGCGAGAGAAAACGTAAGCCTCTGAGGGTCGAAAAAAACGGTCTGTCTAGCCGAAGGTCGGGTTGCCGTCGGATTTAAAGCGGCTGCCCAGGCTGTAGCGCGAAGCCGGATGCAGGCAGCGCACCCAGGTCACGGGCGTGTTGCGGATCCAGGTGCGGCGCGTCAGCAGCAGGCAGGGGTCGGTGGGCGCCATCGCGAGCCGCTCGGCCTGTTCGGCGCTGGGCAGCACGGCATCGACGACGTGTTCGATCTGGTCGAAGGGCACGTTGCGCACCAGGTACTCGCTGGGCGGCACGACCGTGAAGTCCTGCTCGAGAAAGTCGGGCACGACCTGCGGGTTGACGTAGCGCTCCTCGAGCTGCACGGGCGTGTCGTTGTCCAGGTGCAGGCAGGCGCTGTGGAACACCGAGTCGCCCGCGCGCAGGTCGAGCCAGGCGGCCACGTCGGGCGAGGCCGCGAGGCGCTCGACCGCGAGCATCTCGCAGCGGTAGTCGTGGCCGCGCTGGCGGATCTCGCTGGCGATGTTGGCGATCTGCAGCAGCGTCGACTGTGGCTTGTTCTCGGCCACGAAGCTGCCGACGCCGGCCACGCGCACGATGCGCCCCTGCTCCATGAGCTCGCGCAGGGCGCGGTTCACGGTCATGCGCGCCATGCCGAACTGCGCGACCAGCTCGTTCTCGGAAGGCAGGCGGTGGCCGGGCGGCCACGTGCCGTCCTGGATCTTGCGGGAGATGTGATCCTTGACTTGCGCATAGAGCGCGAGGGACGGCAGGTCGCGTTTCATCGGGGGATCAGTGCTCCGCCGCGGCCATCGACTCGGCGCGGATTTCTTCGGTCAGGCGCGCCTTGATGTCCATGAACTCGGGCGAGGTCTTGATGGTGTAGCTGCGCGGGTGCGGGAAGTCGACCGCGATCTCGGTCTTGATGCGGCCCGGCCGCGCGCTGAACACCGCCACGCGGTTGGCCATGAAGATCGCCTCGTCGATGTCGTGCGTGACGAACAGCACCGTCTTCTGCGCCGACTCCCAGATGCCCAGCAGCAGCTCCTGCATGAGCACGCGGGTCTGGTTGTCGAGTGCGCCGAAGGGCTCGTCGAGCAGCAGCATCTTGGGGTCGTTGGCCAGCGCGCGCGCAATGGCCGTGCGCTGCTGCATGCCGCCCGAGAGCTGCTTGGGGAAGTGGTGCTCGAAGCCGCGCAGGCCGACCTTGGCGATGAAGAACTCGCTGCGTTCCTTCTGGTCGGCTTCGCTCATGCCGCGCTCGCGCAGGCCGAAGCGGATGTTCTGCGCCACCGTGAGCCACGGGAACAGCGTGTAGCTCTGGAACACCACGCCGCGGTCGGCACCCGGGCCTTCGATGCGCTCGCCGTCGAGCATCACCTGGCCGGTGGTCGGGAAGTCGAGCCCCGCCACGATGCGCAAGAGCGTCGACTTGCCACAGCCCGAGGGGCCGAGGATGGTGACGAAGTCGTTCTCCTTCACCTCGAAGTCGATCGGCTGCAGCGCCTGCGTGCGCTGGCCCTTGGTGCCGGTGAAGACGCGCGAGACGCCTTGAATGGAGAGTTGGTTCTTCACAGTGCAGCCCATGCAAACAGACGGCGATTCATCGCCTTGAAAGCGAAGTCGGACAACAGGCCGATGACGCCGATCACAATGATCCCGAAGATGATCTGCCCGGTGTTCAACAGCGCCTGGCTGTCGGTGATCATGTGGCCGATGCCCGACGAGGAGCCGATGAGTTCCGCCACGATGACGTACGTCCAGGCCCAGCCCAGCACGAGGCGCAGCGTTTCGGCGATGCCCGGCGCGGCGCCCGGAATGAGCACGCGCGCCACGATGCCGCGGCTGTTGGCGCCCAGCGTGTAGGCAGCCTCGACGAGGTCGCGCCGCGCGCCGCCCACGGTGACGGCCACCATCAGCACGATCTGGAAGAACGAGCCGATGAAGATCACCAGCAGCTTCTGCATTTCGCCCAGGCCCGCCCACAGGATGAGCAGCGGGATGAAAGCCGAGGCCGGCAGGTAGCGGCAGAACGACACGAAGGGCTCGAAGAAGGCCTCGACGGTCTTCCAGGTGCCCATGGCCACGCCCAGCGGCACCGCGATGACGGCCGCCAGCAGGAAGCCGCCGAACACGCGCCACACGGTCATGCCGATGTCGCCGATGAAGCCGTACTCGGTGAAGAGCAGCCAGCCCTCCTTGACCATCGTGATCGGGCTCGCCAGGAAGGTGGGCGACACGAAGCCGCCCAGCGTGGCGATGCCCCACACCACCACGAAGAGCACGAAGAAGCCCAGCCCCAGCATCGTGCGCGCGGATGCGCTGATGGGTTCGAGCGGCGCGAACACGCGGCGCCGCACGGGAGGCGCGGGCGGCGGCGTCACGGCGCGCGCCGGGGCGGCGGTCATCGGTTGCATCTGCGGCAAGGCCTTACTTGACATAGCTGGCGTCGAAGGTGGCGGCATAGTCTTCCGGCGCCTTGCGGATCACGCCGGCCTCCAGCAGGATGGCCGCGGCTTCCTTCATGAAGCTGGTGAGCTCGCCTGCGAAGAACTTCTGGTTGGCGGCCTTGTCCTGCCAGCGCAGGTAGGCCGACGACTTGGCGAACTGCTCGCCGCTTTGCTTGACGGCCGAGCCCATGAGCTCGTTGGCCTTGGCCGGGTCGGCCTTGATCATGTCCAGCGCGTCGAAATACGACTTGGTGAGCGCGGCGGCGGCCTTGGGGTTGGCCTTGAGCCAGGTGGGGGCGCAGCCGACGGTGTCCATCACCATCGGGTAGTCGAGCGTGGTGGCCAGGATCTTGCCGGCGGCCGGGTTGGCGCGCACGGTCGAGAGGTAGGGCTCGTAGGTCATGGCGGCGTCGTTCTGGCCGGCCACGAAAGCCTGCGCGGCAGGCTGCGGCTCGAGCGAGACCACCTTCACGTCCTTCAGGCTCATGCCGTTCTTGCTGAGCATCCAGGCCAGGCCGAAGTACGGCGCGGTGCCCGGGGCGCTCACGCCGATGCTCTTGCCCTTGAGGTCGGAAAAGCTCTTCACGTCGTTGCGCACGGCCAGGCCGTCGGCGCCGTAGGACTTGTCCATCTGGAAGATCTGCACGATCGGCACGCCGTTGGCGTTCCAGGCCACGTGCGTCTCCACCGTGGTGGCCGCGCACTGGATCGCGCCGGAGGCCAGCGCCAGGTGGCGGTCCTTCTGCGGGATCATCTTGAGTTCGACGTCCAGCCCGTTCTTCTTGAAGATGCCGGCCTTGTCGGCCAGCGACAGCGGCGCAAAGCCGGTCCAGCCGGACATGCCGAGCGAAATCTTCGTGTCCTGGGCGGCGGCCGTTCCGGCCATGCCCGCTGCACATGCACCTGCTGCCAGCAGCGAAGCGACTTTCACAACTACCTTGACCATGGGGACTCCTGGTTCCATTTTTTGAGAGAGGTGACTCGGCGATACATGCCCGGGGGATGTGGGCAGCACGCCTCGCATTGTTGCCAGGCGCCCCAACTTGTATATACAGGATAACCCGAAAGTCCTGTTTTGGTGCATCTCCGAGAGAAATGCCCCAGTTTGCTGTCTAGACAAGAGGGGTGCCGGGACGGGGTTCACCATTGCAAACGCCGTGCCACAGTCATATCGGAGCCGCTGGGGGACAATCGGCGTCCGCCCCGGCTC
>NZ_JBWKXQ010000094.1:0-16286 GCF_059423125.1 Variovorax sp. GW531-E2
GGCGGCGAGGGTGGCGTCGGGCAGCGGCGTGGCCATCCGGGGAGCGGGGCGTGCGGTGAGAAAAAGAAAAAAGACCGGGCGCGCGATCAGGCGACGACCACGGCCGCGCCGTCGCCGCGCTCGGCGATCACGCCGATCTCGTGCACCGATTCACCGGCGGCGCGCAGCGTGGCGGCGCAGGCGGCGGCTTCGGCCGCATCGATCACCACGACCATGCCGATGCCGTTGTTGAAGGTGCGGTTCATCTCGATGTCGTCGATGCCGGCCACCTTCTGCAGCCAGGCGAACAGCTCGGTCTGCGGCCAGCTGCCCTTCTTCAGGTGGGCGGCGGTGCCTTCGGGCAGCACGCGCGGGATGTTCTCGAGCAGGCCGCCGCCGGTGATGTGGGCCAGGGCCTTGATCGGGTGCTTGCCCAGCGCCTCGAGCACGGGCTTCACGTACAGGTGGGTGGGTTCCATCACGGCTTCGCGGAAGGGCTTGCCGTCCAGGGTGGCGGGCAGGTCGGCGCCGGCGCGCTCGATCACCTTGCGCACGAGGCTGAAACCGTTGGAATGCACGCCGGCCGAGGCCAGGCCCAGCACCACGTCGCCGGGCTTGACGTTCTGGCCCGTGAGGATCTTCGACTTTTCGACCGCGCCGACCGCAAAGCCGGCCAGGTCGTATTCGCCGGCCGGGTACATGCCGGGCATTTCGGCGGTTTCGCCGCCGATGAGGGCGCAACCGGAGATTTCGCAGCCGCGGGCGATGCCGCCGACCACGGCCGCGGCCGTGTCCACGTCGAGCTTGCCGCAGGCGAAGTAATCCAGGAAGAACAGGGGCTCGGCGCCCTGCACCAGCACGTCGTTGACGCTCATGGCCACGAGGTCGATGCCGACCGTGTCGTGCATGTTCCATTCGAAGGCCAGCTTGAGCTTGGTGCCCACGCCGTCGGTGCCGCTGACCAGCACCGGTTCCTTGTAGCGCTTGGGCACTTCGAACAGGGCGCCGAAGCCGCCGATGCCGGCGAGCACGCCTTCGCGCATGGTTTTCTTCGCCAGCGGCTTGATGCGGTCGACCAGGGCGTCGCCTGCGTCGATATCGACACCGGCGTCCTTGTAGCTGAGCGGGGTGGGCGTGGAGGAGGTCATGGGCGGGCGGTGTCGAGAAGAAGGAGCGAAAAGGTTCGCGAAGCGGCGAGGAAGGGCGGGCAGGGGAGGCGCCGGCGACCGAGGCGGCCGGGCCGATAGAATTCCTCACGATTTTAAGGGCCCTCCGGGCCCCCTCCATGAACCTTCCCGGGATGAAACAGCTCGCGCTCGATATCGGCATTGCGACGGGCCCCAGCTTCGACGCCTTTTTTGCCGGCCCCAACGAGGCGGCGCTGCGACACCTGCAAGTGTGGGTGGGCGGCGCCGACGGCAGCCCTGCGCTGCACTCGCCGGTGCCGACCTACCTCTGGGGCGACAGCGGCAGCGGCAAGACCCACCTGCTCGAATCCGTGCGTGTCGCACTGGCCGAGCAGGGCGCCAGCGTGGGCTGGCTGCACGCCGGCCTGCTGGAGCCGCCCGAGTTCGACGAGCGCTGGGGCGCCGTCCTGCTCGACGACGTCCACCTCTACACCGCGGTGCAGCAGCACGCGGCCTTCAACTGGTTCGTCAACGCCCAGACCCTGCAGCGCGGCGTGGTCGCCGCCGGCGCCTTGCCGCCGGCCGACCTGCCGCTGCGCGAAGACCTGCGCACCCGCCTCGGCTGGGGCCATGTCTTCCACCTGCAGGTGCTGAGTGAAAGCGAACGCCGCGCGGTGCTGCGCCAGGCGGCCGACGCGCGCGGCGTGATGCTGTCCGACGACGTGCTCGACTTCATGCTGCACCGCTTCAGCCGCGACCTGGGCAGCCTGATGGAGCTGCTGTCGCAGCTGGACGGCTACGCCCTGCAGACCCAACGCGCGATCACCATTCCGCTGATCCGCTCCATGCTCGAAAACGAATAGACAGATAAGAAGAAGCGCCTGCTCCTCCTCGAAAAACAACCAATGATCAAGAAATTCATCGACAAGCTGCTCGGCAAGTCCGCTGGCGGCACGCAGGGCAAGAGCCGCTTCGGCAAGCGCCAGGAGGTGCCGGCAGAGGTTCACAAGATCGATCCCGCCCTGGTCGACGAACGCGCGAAGAACGTGGTCACCACGCTGCAGCAGGCCGGCTACGAGGCCTACGTGGTGGGCGGCGCGGTGCGCGACCTGCTGCTGGGCCTGCGCCCGAAGGACTTCGACGTGGCAACCAACGCCACGCCCGAGCAGGTCAAGTCGCTGTTCCGCCGCGCCTTCATCATCGGGCGGCGCTTTCGCATCGTGCACGTGGTGTACGGCCGGGGCCGCGAGCACGAGGTGATCGAGGTCTCGACCTTCCGCGCCTACATGGACAGCGCCGCCGCCGAGCAGGTGGCCGGCAACGAGCGCACCAGCAAGGGCGAGCTCGCGAGCATGAAGCACGCCGTGGACGCCAGCGGCCGCGTGCTGCGCGACAACGTCTGGGGCCCGCAGGAAGAAGATGCGGCGCGCCGCGACTTCACCGTCAACGCCATGTACTACGACCCGGCCAACCAGGTCGTGGTCGACTATCACAACGGCATCAAGGACGCCCAGAAGCTCACGCTGCGCATGATCGGCGACCCGGTCACGCGCTACCGCGAAGACCCGGTGCGCATCATTCGCGCCATCCGCTTCTCGGCCAAGCTGGCCGCGCTCGGTTTCAAGATGGAAGCCAAGACCGCCGCGCCGCTCATCGAGTCGAGCAAGCTGCTGGCCGACGTGCCGCAAAGCCGCATGTTCGACGAGATGCTCAAGCTGCTGCAGACCGGCCACGCCATCGCCACGGTCGAGCAGCTGCGCAAGCTGGGGCTCGCCACCGGCATCTATCCGCTGCTCGACGTGGTGGTGGAGCGCGCCGACCAGCCCTTCGTGAAGGCCGCCCTGCAGGACACCGACCGCCGCGTCGGCGAAGGCAAGCCCGTGGCGCCCAGCTTCCTCTTGGCCTGCGTGCTGTGGGCCGACGTGCGCGACGGCTGGGCCCAGCGCCAGGAAGGCCGCCACGGCCAGCGCCCGCAGCCGCCGTTCCCGGCGCTGCAGGACGCCATCGACGACGTGTTCAATGCGCGCATCGGCGACGTCTCGGGCCGCGGCAAGCTGGCCGCCGACATGCGCGAGATCTGGATGATGCAGCCGCGCTTCGACAAGCGCACCGGCTCCACGCCCTACAGTCTGGTCGAGCAGGCGCGCTTCCGCGCCGCCTTCGACTTCATGCGCCTGCGTGCCGACGTGGGCGAGGTCGGCGAAGCCATCGCCGAGTGGTGGCAGGAGTTCAGCACCGCCGACGACCTGCGTCGCCAGGACCTGCTCGAACAGGTCCGCGAAGAACAGAAGGTGCGCCAGCGCGTGCGCCTGCGCGATCCAGCCGCTGCGCCCAAGCCGCGCAGCGAGCAGCCGGCGCGCCAGAAACAGGCCGCGACCGAATCGGACGACGGCGACGGACCCGACATCGAGGCCGACGCCGTGCCGCCGGATGGCGAAGCCGCCGCGCCGCGCAAGCGCAAGCGCCGGCGCAAGCCGCGCCCCGTGGGCGGCGGTAGCGGTGGTGGCGGCAGCGAGGGCGGCGGGAGCGCCGCAGGCGAATGAGCGCGCCCGACCGGCCGAAGGACGGCAAGAAGAGCCCCCCGGCTGCCAAGGCCGCCAAAGGGGGCAAGCCCGCGCCGCGCGCCGGAGGCAAGCCGCCATCGGCCGCTAGCAAGAGCGGCCCGCCCGCGCGCCGCGCACCGACGAGTCGTCCACGCGGTCCGCGCGAGGACTACCCGACCGTGCAGGCCTTCGTCGCCATCGGCGCCAACCTGGGCGATGCCGAGGCGACCGTGAAGGAGGCCATGGCCGCCATCGGCGCGCTGCAGCGCACCCAGGTCACGGCCCGCTCGTCGCTCTACCGCAGTGCGCCAGTCGATGCCGAAGGCCCCGACTTCATCAACGCCGTGGTGGCCGTGCGCACCGGGCTGGACGCGGAGCAGCTGCTCATCGCGCTGCAGCGCCTGGAAACGCTGGCCGGCCGCGAGCGGCCCTTTCCCAATGCGCCGCGCACGCTCGATCTCGACCTGCTGATGCACGGCAATTCGGTGATCGAAAGCCCCACGCTGACCCTGCCGCACCCGCGCATGCGCGAGCGCGCCTTCGTGCTCAAGCCGCTGGCCGAGATCGCGCCCGACAAGGTGCCGCGCGCCGCGCTGGCACGCGTGACCGGCCAGGTCATCCAAAAAATCCGCTGACCCTCAGGGCCGCCGGCATGCGGCTGTCTCTGCCCGATCTCGCCGGCGTTGCCGCGTGCGTGCGGCTGGTCGTGGCACTGCGGTTGCCGGCCTGAGCGGGCCTGTCGCGCCGGAGCCCGAAGGTCGGCCCGACCGGTCGTTCCGGTCGCGCCCGTTAAACTCGGGAAGTTTTCACGAAGGCGTCATGAAATTGTGATTGGCGCGTCCCAGGAGTTTTTTCCATGTTCGGCAAGCTGCTGCCCCGAGAGGGCAATTTTTTTGAAATGTTCAACCAGCATGCCGAGCGCATCGTGGAGGCGGCGCGTGCGTTCGAGCAGCTCGTCACCCACTATGCGGACGTGCACCTGCGCGAACAGTACAACCGCGACGTCGACAACGCCGAGCGCGCCGCGGACCGCGTGACGCACGACGTCAACCGCCTGATCCACAAGACCTTCATCACGCCCATCGACCGCGAGCAGATCCACAAGCTCATCAACACGATGGACGACGTGGCCGACCTGATCCAGGACTCGGCCGAGACCATGGCGCTGTACGACGTGCGCCACATGACCGACGAGATCGTGCGCCTCACGGCCCTGAGCGTGAAGTGCTGCGACCGCCTCAAGGACGCCGTGAAGTACCTCGGCAAGATCGCCGACCCGGCCGTGGCCGAGGCCACGCTCAAGACCTGCGAGGAGATCGACCGCCTCGAATCCGACGCCGACCGCGTGATGCGCAGCGCCATGAGCAAGCTGTTCCGCGAAGAGCCGGACGTGCGCGAGGTCATCAAGCTCAAGGCGATCTACGAGCTGCTCGAGACGATCACCGACAAGTGCGAGGACGTGGCCAACGTGATCGAGGGCATCGTCCTCGAGAATTCCTGAAAACGGGTAGCAGCCGATGACAACGGTGCAGGTCGCCCTCTGGGTGGTGGTGGTGCTGGTCGCGCTCGCGATCCTGTTCGACTTCATGAACGGCTTCCACGATGCCGCCAATTCGATCGCGACGGTGGTGTCCACCGGCGTGCTGAAGCCGGGGCAGGCCGTGGTGTTCGCGGCTTTCTTCAACCTGATCGCGATCTTCGTCTTCCACCTGAGCGTAGCGGCGACCGTGGGCAAGGGCATCGCCCAGCCCGGGGTGGTCGACGTGCACGTGGTGTTCGGGGCGCTCATCGGCGCCATCAGCTGGAACCTCGTCACTTGGTACTACGGCATCCCGAGCAGCTCGTCGCACGCGCTGATCGGCGGCATCGTGGGCGCCGTGATCGCCAAGACGGGCACCAGCGGCCTCGTGGCTTCCGGCATCTGGAAGACCGTGGCCTTCATCTTCGTGTCGCCGCTGCTGGGCTTCCTGCTGGGCTCGCTGATGATGATCGTGGTGGCCTGGGGCTTCCGGCGTGCTACGCCGTCGCGCGTGGACCGGTGGTTCCGGCGATTGCAACTGGTCTCGGCCGGCGCCTACAGCCTGGGCCACGGCGGCAACGACGCGCAGAAGACCATCGGCATCATCTGGATGCTGCTGATCGCCACCGGCTACGCCTCGGCCAGCGACGCAGTGCCGCCGACCTGGGTCATCGTGAGCTGCTACGCGGCCATTGCGCTGGGCACCATGTTCGGCGGCTGGCGCATCGTGAAGACCATGGGCCAGAAGATCACCAAGCTCAAGCCCGTGGGCGGCTTCTGCGCCGAGACCGGCGGGGCGCTGACCCTGTTCCTGGCCACCGCGCTGGGCATTCCGGTGTCGACCACCCACACCATCACGGGCGCCATCGTCGGCGTCGGTGCCACGCAGCGCGCCAGCGCGGTGCGCTGGGGCGTGGCGGGGAACATCGTCTGGGCCTGGGTCCTGACCATTCCCGCCTCGGCCTTCGTCGCGGCGATGGCTTACTGGTTCAGTTGGCAGATTTTCTGAAGCACTGAAGCGTCGGCGCCTCGTTCGCAGAGGCGCCGCGCTTGGCCGAGCGACTATTGCGAGATTTTTCGGCCTTCTTCGATCTGGTGTTCGAAGTAGTGCTGGAAGCTGTACACGATGCTCGCCATCAGGATCGAGCTCCCGAAGAACAGGGACGCGACCACGGCGCCGATCGTGAGCCAGTTGGTCTGGCCCGGCGCGGCGTCGGGCGCTGCGCCGGCGTTGAAGCGGGCATTCCATTTTTCGGGCGTCATCAGGCCGTAGATGATCGCCATCAGCGCGCAGCCCGCGATCGTGAAGCCGAGCAGCGGGATCAGCGCCCAGCTCACGCCGTCGTCCACGCCGTACATGCGCAGGCGCTCGATGCCGTAGATGCCCAGCGCGGTGGGAATGGGCAACAGCCAGCCGAGCCAGTCGCCCATGCCGCGCAGGTAGAAGCGGTGCAGGCCCAGCGGGCCACCGAGGAAGGAGAGCCAGGCGGCCACGGTCTTGCTTTTCATCTTTTTCATCATTCGGGTTTGGTGCGGCTGCCTTCGCCGAGTACTTTTTCCATCAGGACCACGTCGCGCCAGGCGTCGAACTTCCAGCCGCAGTCTTTCAGCACGCCCACGTGCGTGAAGCCCTGGCTGCGGTGCACGCCGACCGAACCCGCGTTGGCCGAATCGCCGATCACCGCGATCAGCTTGCGCACGCCGACCGCTTCGGCGGCCTGCGAGAGCGCCGCCAGCAGCTGTGCGCCCACGCCCTTGCCGCGTGCGGCCTCGGACATGTAGATCGAGTCCTCGGCCGAAAACCGGTAGGCCGGGCGGGGCTTGAACCAGTTGCAGTAGGCAAAACCCAACACTTCGCCGTTTTCTTCGGCCACGAGGTAGGGCAGGTTCTTGCCCAGCACGTCGGCCCGCCGGGAGGCCATGTCGGCCTCGGATGGAGGCTCGGTTTCGAAGGTGCCGGTGCCGTGCAGCACGTGATGGGCATAGATGGCCGTGATGGCTGCGATGTCTTCGTCGCGGCTGGGGCGGATGGTGAGAGTCATGCGGGTGGGGCAGGCGGCGCGGGGCCGGAATTCGGAGAAAAACCCGGGTCGGGCTATAATCGTGGGCTTTTCAGCGTGCGCTGGCCGGGTGGCCATGTCGCGTGTCTCGACGCTGGAAGAACATCGTGAGCGGGCCTCTTTCTATTTGAACTGGCTCGCTGACCACCCAAGGATAAATCATGGTCGTCATTCGACTCTCCCGCGGCGGCTCCAAAGGCCGTCCGTTCTTCAACATCGTCGTGTCGGACAAGCGCGTTCGCCGCGATGGCCGTTTCATCGAGCGCCTGGGCTTCTACAACCCGACCGCCAAGGAAAACGAAGAAAGCATCCGCATCGCCCAGGACCGCCTCGCGTACTGGAAGAGCGTCGGTGCCCAGGCTTCGCCCACGGTGCTGCGCCTGATCAAGCAAGCCGCTGCCGCGGCCCCCAAGGCGGCCGCCTAAGCCGCCCGCACGGCGATGCTGCCCACACTCGAAGCCGCCGAACTGCCGGCGGATGCGATCGAGGTCGGACGCATCGCCGATGCCTGGGGCATCAAGGGCTGGTTCAAGGTCCTGCCCCACAGCGCCCAACCCGAGGCGCTTTTCTCTTCCAAGCGCTGGTTCCTGCAGGCTCCCGGAGCCTCCACACCTGCCGCTTTTCGGCTCGCGGTTCGCGAAGCCAAAGAACATTCCGACTGCATCGTCGCCTCGTCCGAGGATGTGCCCGACCGCAATGCGGCCGAGGCGCTGCGCGGCGCGCGCGTGTTCGTGCCGCGCTCGAGCTTTCCGACCGCCGGCGACGACGAGTACTACTGGGTCGACCTGATCGGCCTGTCGGTCGTCAACCGCGAAGGTGTCGTGCTCGGTGCGGTGCGTGAACTGCTCGCCACCGGCCCGCAGACCACGCTGGTGCTGACGGCCGAAGAAGACGGCAAGACCATCGAGCGCATGGTGCCGTTCGTCTCGGTCTTCGTCGACAAGGTCGACCTGCCCGGCCGCCTCATCACGGTCGACTGGCAACCCGATTTCTGATCCGGGCCGCGCGCGCATGCGCTTCGACGTCCTCACGCTTTTTCCCGAACTGTTCGCGCCTTTCATGGCCAGCGGCGTGACGCGCCGTGCCTACGAGTCGAGGCAGGTCGAGGTCGTGCTGTGGAATCCGCGCGATTTCGCCCAGGGCAACTACAAGCGCGTGGACGACCGCCCCTTCGGCGGCGGGCCCGGCATGGTGATGATGGCCGAGCCCCTGGCGGCCTGCCTCGATGCCGCGCTTGCGGCCCGCGGCGCACCGGCGCCGGTGGTGCTGTTCTCGCCCATCGGCGAGGCGCTGCGCCACGAGGCCGTCGAGCGCTGGTCGGCGAGCGAAGGTGCGGTGCTGGTCTGCGGACGCTACGAAGGCATCGACCAGCGCTTCATCGACGCGCGAGTCACCCACCAGGTCAGCCTCGGCGACTTCGTGCTGTCGGGCGGCGAGATCGCGGCCATGGCGCTGCTCGACGCCGTGGCCCGCCTGCAGCCCGGCGTGCTGGGCGACGAGGCCAGCCATGTGCAGGACAGCTTCAATCCGGCGCTCGACGGTCTGCTCGACTGCCCGCACTACACCCGGCCCGAGCAGTGGAGCGGGCAGGGCGTTCCGGCGCCGCTGCTCTCGGGCCACCATGCGCAGATCGAGCGCTGGCGGCGCGACCAGCGCCTGGCCATCACGGCCGCGCGGCGCCCCGAACTGATCGATGCCGCACGGGCGGCAGGCAAGCTCAACAAGGCCGATGAGGCCGCGCTGAAAAAAAAGCTATAATCCGCGGTTCCCCGATCCTCTGTCCGGCCGCGCCCGGTTTGTTGGTGGTTCTTCCGCCAAAGCCCACGGCGCCTTTAGTGCAGCCCGAAACGATCGATATCCAGGAAATCATGAACCTCATCCAGACCCTCGAGCAGGAAGAAATTTCCCGTCTCGGCAAGACCATCCCCGATTTCATGCCCGGTGACACGGTCATCGTCAGCGTGAACGTCGTCGAAGGCAGCCGCAAGCGCGTGCAGGCCTACGAAGGCGTCGTGATCGCCAAGCGCAACCGTGGCCTCAACAGCGGCTTCACCGTGCGCAAGATCTCCAGCGGCGAAGGCGTGGAGCGTACGTTCCAGACCTACAGCCCGCTGATCGCCGGCATCGAAGTCAAGCGCCGCGGCGACGTGCGCCGTGCCAAGCTGTACTACCTGCGTGAGCGCAGCGGTCGTTCGGCACGTATCAAGGAAAAGCTGCCGGGCAAGTCGCAGAAGGCTGCGTCGGCCGCTTAATCAGCCGCCGTCCTTTCTGCTCAAAAAGCCGCCGCTCTGGCGGCTTTTTGCGTTGGCGCCGCGCTTCAAGACAGTTTTCCATTTTTACGCTCTACTCCTTTCATTCCGCCACAGGCCGCATCCTCTCTTGACCTCATCCACTTCCGCCCCCACGTCCTCCGCCGTCGTCGAACCCGTCAATGCCGTGGTGCCGCCCGCGTTGCTGCAGATCGACCCGCGCCAGGCGCCCTTCGTGGACGGAAGCGACGGTCTGCCGGCGGTGGCCCCGGCGCAGCTGACGGCAACGGCCCTGCGCGCGCGCTTTGCTTCGCCGCCCGTCTGGACGCCCGAGCTGCGCCGCGAGCCCCGCATGACCGACCGCGTGCCGGCCCAGGCCGCCGTGCTGGTGCCGATCGTGCAGCGCCCGCAAGGCGCGACCGTGCTGCTCACCGAGCGCACCACGCACCTGTCGACCCATTCGGGGCAGGTGGCCTTTCCCGGTGGGCGCGTCGACCCCGAGGACGCCAACATCCAGGCCGCCGCGCTGCGCGAAGCCTGGGAAGAGGTGGGCCTGTCGGCGCAGTTCATCGAGGTGCTCGGCACCTTGCCGACCTACACGACCGTCACTTCGTTCGTCGTGACCCCGGTGGTCGCGCTGGTGCAGCCCGATTTCGTGCTGGACATCAATCCATTCGAGGTGGCCGAGGCCTTCGAGGTGCCGCTGGCCTGGCTGATGGACCCGGCCAACCACCGCCGTCATGCGGTCAGCGCCACCGATGGGGTCCGTCGCGAGTGGTACTCGATGCCGTATGTCGATGGCCCGCACGAGCGCTTCGTCTGGGGCGCCACCGCGGGCATGCTGCGCAACCTCTACCGCTTCCTCGCCGCCTGAGCCGGATCGGGCGCCACCTGGGGCGAAAACCTTCAGGTGCTCTCGCTATCATCGAAGGATGAGCTTCTTTGCCATCCTGTGCGCGTTGCTGATCGAGCAGGTGCGGCCGCTGGGCCCGCGCAACCCCGTGTACGGCGGCGTTCTGGCGTGGACGCGCTGGACCAGCCGCAACTTCGATGCGGGCAAGCCGCACCACGGATGGATCGCCTGGGGGCTCGCGGTGTTCGTGCCGACGCTGCTGTCGCTGGGCGTTCACTGGCTGCTGGTGCTCACGCTGGGCCTGCCGTTCGCCGTGCTGTGGAGCGTCGCGGTGCTCTACATGACGCTGGGCTTTCGCCAGTTCAGCCATCACTTCACCGACATCCGCGATGCGCTCGACGAAGGCGACGAGCCGCTCGCGCGCTCGCTGCTGGCGCACTGGCAGGGCGTCGACGCCGCCGAGCTGCCGCGCAGTGAAATCGTGCGCCACGTGATCGAGCATTCGGTCATTGCGGCGCACCGGCATGTCTTCGGCGTGCTGGCCTGGTTCTCGGTGCTTGCGGCTCTCGGCCTGGGGCCGGCGGGCGCGGTGTTCTATCGCATGAGCGAGTTCGTCGCGCGCTACTGGGCCCACAAGAACGGCGCGCCGGTGCAGCCTTCGAGCGTGGCGGTGCAGGATGCGGCCGAGCGTGCCTGGCATGCCGTCGACTGGCTGCCCGCGCGCATCACCGCGCTCGGTTTCGCCGTGGTCGGCAGCTTCGAAGAGGCCATCGATTGCTGGCGCAACGACGCGCGGCGCTTCCCCAACGAGAACGACGGCGTGATCCTCGCGGCCACGTCCGGCGCGGTGAACGTGCGCCTGGGCGGCGGCTCGCTGAGCCCGATCCCGGTGGCCGATCCGCTGCCGCGCGCGCAGGCCGGCGAGTCGCCAAGCGTCGGCCGGCGCCTGGACAGCGGCAGCACGCCGGGCCGCGAGCCCGAGCCCGGCCACCTGCGCAGCGTGGTCGGCCTGGTCTGGCGATCGGTCGTGATGTGGATGGTGTTGCTGGCCTTGCTCACGCTCGCGCGCTTGCTCGGCTGACCCCATGACCACCCCGTCCGCACCGGCCTTCTGGAGCCCGCGCATCGGCGCGCTCGAGCCCTACGTGCCCGGCGAGCAGCCGCGCATCGCCAACCTCGTCAAGCTCAACACCAACGAGAACCCGTACCCGCCGTCGCCGGACGCCATCGCGGCGATCCAGCGCGCGGCCGCCGACGGCCTCGAACGCTACCCCGACCCCACGTCGCTCGCGCTGCGCGAAGCCGTGGCGCGCCGCCACGGCCTGCAGGTGGGCGAAGTGTTCGCGGGCAACGGCTCGGACGAGGTGCTCGCGCACGCGTTCTTCGCCTTCTTCCAGCAGGCGCAGCCGCTGCTGATGCCAGACGTGAGCTACAGCTTCTACAGGGTCTATGCCCAGCTCTACGGCATCGCCTGCGAGCAGCTGCCGGTCGATGACGGCCTGCGCATCGACATCGATGCGTTCGCGGCGCGCGCCCGCCAGGGCTGCGGCGGCATCGTCATCGCCAACCCGAACGCGCCGACCGGCATCGGCCAGCCGCTGGCGCGCATCGAACAGCTGCTTGCGGCGTGCCCGGATCGCGTCGTGCTGGTCGACGAGGCGTACGTCGATTTCGGCGGCGAGAGCGCGTTGTCGCTGATCGGCCGCTATCCGAACCTGCTCGTGGTGCAGACCCTGTCCAAGTCGCGCTCGCTGGCCGGCCTGCGTGTCGGTTTCGCCTGTGGGCAGGCGCACCTGATCGACGCGCTCGTGCGGGTCAAGGACAGCTTCAATTCGTACCCGATCGACCGGCTGGCCTCGGCCGGCGCCGTGGCTTCGCTGGATGACGAGGCGTGGTTTCGCAAGACACGCGACCAGGTCGTCGACACGCGCGAAGGCCTGAGCCTGCAGCTCGAGGACCTGGGCTTCGAGGTGCTGCCGTCGCAGGCCAACTTCGTGTTCGTGCGCCACCCGCAGCACGATGCGGCCGAACTGGCCGCCTTGCTGCGCGAGCGTGCGGTGCTGGTGCGGCATTTCAAGCAGCCACGCATCGCGCAGTACCTGCGCATCAGCATCGGCACGCGGGACCAGTGCGGCGCGCTCGTTCAGTGCCTGCAGGACATCCTGGCCTGACATCCCGAGGCAAGTCCATGTCGACCCTTCACGCCGATCCGCGCGCCGTTGCCTGCGCATCGTTCTGGCAAGCCTTGAGCGACAAGCTCGAGAGCCTGCATGCCTTGTCGGGCCACGCGCTGGTGGAGGCGCTGAATGCGCTGCTGCAGCCCTTCTTTCCGAACCTGGCGGCCGAAGTGCTGGGCGACCCGCCGGCTTTCACGCTCGTGCTGACGGCGCACGGCGCCGAAGCCGATTTCGAAGACCTCATGGCGCTGGTGCGCAGCGCGCCCGCGTTGCCCCAGGTCGAGGTGGAGGCCTTCCGGCAGCGCATGCGAGAGGGTTTCAGCATGCGCATGAACGACTTCGAACTTGCTTGCTCGGACGTTCTCGTGAAGCACGAGCCCTACAAGGGGCGGGTGGCGCTGGAGATCGGCTTTGCCAAGCCCATTCCGATGGACATGCAGGATCACGCGCGCCACATGAGCCTGATCATGCTCGACCACATCCTGGGCGAGTACGACTTCGCCGTGAAGGTCGGGCCGGTCGATCACGTCGAGGCGGATGCGCAAGCGGATTTCGATGGTGTGCCGCTCGATGACTTCGTGCCTCTGTTCGACGCATGCTGGCGCGAGGATCTGGGCCACACCGGCGTTTTTCCCACCGGCGAGCATGGCTGGTCCGGCCTGACGGCCACGCGCACCGCCGAGGACGGCAGCGAGGTCGAGGCGGTCGTGATGCGAAACGACGCCGCGAACGCACTGCTCGGGCGTGCCGACCTGGGCCATCGGCTCTCGGCTGCCATCCCCGTCGAATCGGGCGAGGAACTGGACGAGGCCCGTGGCTACGAAGACCGGCTGACCGCGCTGCTGCAGACGCACGGCGAAGGCTGCTGCACGCACATCGTGCTGGAAGAGGGTGTTCGCACCGTGCACTTCCATGTGGCCGATCCGCAGGCGGCCATCGTGCATGCGCAATCGGTGCAAGAGGCGTTGGAATTGCCGGTGACCCTCGACCTGACCTTCGACCCGACCTGGAAGTCGTACCGCACCTGGCTGGCCTGAGCGCAGCCGGCCCTTCGGTGCGTGTTCAGTAGCGCGTCTGGCTCAGCTCTGCGAACAGCTCGCCGTAGATCTTGTAGCGCGAGGCGCTGATCGGTCCGGGTTGCGTCGCCGTTTCGACGTTCGAGATCACACCGCAGCCGGGTTCGTGCAGGTGGGTGCAGTTGTAGAACTTGCAGTCGCCCGTGTGCTCGGCGATGTCGGGCATGAGGCCGGCGAGCTGCATCGGCTCGATGTGGTTCAGGCCGAATTCCTGGAAGCCCGGCGAGTCGATGAGGCCCGTGGTGCGGGCCTCATCGATCCAGTACCAGGTGGTGCTGGTGGTCGTGTGCTTGCCTGAGTTGAGGGCCTGCGAAATCTCTTGCGTCAGCACGCTCGCGCCGGGCACCAGCAGGTTGGTGAGCGTGCTCTTGCCCGAGCCTGACGGGCCGAGCACCAGCGTCGACTTGCCCGCCAGCAACTTCATCAGCGAGGCGTAGTCCGCCTCGCCCGAGGCCTTGAGCGACAGCGGCAGCACGCCGTGGTGCATGCGGCGGTAGGGCGCCAGCTTGGCCCAGGCGCGCGCGAACGGTTCGACGAGGTCGCTCTTGTTGAGCGCGATGATGGGCGTGATGCGCTCGGCCTCGGCCGCGATCAGTGCGCGTGCCAGCTGGTGTTCGGAAAACTCGGGCTCGGCCGCGATCAGGATCAGCACATGGTCGAGGTTGGCCGCGAACGACTTGGTGCGGATCTCGTCCTGCCGGTAGAAGAGGTTGCGCCGCGGCAGCACCTCTTCGATGGTGCCTTCGTCTTCGGTGGCCTGCCAGCGCACGCGGTCGCCGACCACGGCCTGGCTCTTCTTGCCGCGCGGGTGGCAGATCAGCCGCTCGCCCGTGGGCGTTTCGACGAGGCAGTGACGCCCGTGGCTGGCGACGACGAGGCCGTCGTGGTGCGCCTTCCCCGTGTTGTGCGCAGCGGGGGTGAAGGCGGCGCGGCCCGGCTTAGCCACAGGCGCGTGTCCTCATGCGGCGGGGCTCGCAACCAGCGCGTCGGCCTGCCGAGCGCAATCGAAATCGGTGATCGAGAGGCCGTTCACATCGTGCGTGTTGAAGCGCACCACGCAGCGGTTGTAGTGCACCGACAGGTCGGGGTGGTGGTCCTGCGTGTGAGCCACCATCGCCAGCGCATTCACGAAGGCGATGGTCTCGAAGTAGTTCGCGAAGGTGAAGGTCTTCTCGATCGCGACATCGGCGCCGTCGCCGGTGAGCTTCCAGCCGTCGAGCTGGGCCAGGCCCGAGACGATCTCGGTGGCGCTCAGGGCCTTGCGGGGCGGGAGGTTCTTCCAGTCCTTGGGTTTGAACATGCTGCTCATGAGGGGCTTCGCTGAAAAGGTGGGTCGAGGGTCACGCCGCGGTCATGCGCGCAAGGCGCTCGGAGGCGGGCGGGTGGGAGTAGTAGAACTTGACGAACACCGGGTCGGGCGTGAGCGTCGAAGCGTTGTCCTGGTAGAGCTTGAGCAGGGCGGCCGACAGGTCGGCGCCGCTGGTCTGCGCCACGGCGTAGGCGTCGGCCTCGAACTCGTGCTTGCGCGACAGGCGCGCCGGCAGCGGGGCGACGAAGAAGCTGAACACCGGCACGGCCAGCATGAACAGCAGCAGCGCCAGCGCGTTGTTGGGCGCGGCCGGCGACAGGTTGGGCTGCACGCCCAGGCCGGCGTAGAACCAGACCTGCGTCGAGACCCAGCCCAGCAACGCAAAGCCGGCCAGGCTCAGCGCGAACATCGCGATGAGCCGCTTCACGATGTGGCGGTGCTTGAAGTGGCCGAGTTCGTGCGCGAGCACGGCCTCGACTTCGCCGGCGTTGAGCTGGCGCAGCAGCGTGTCGTAGAACACCACGCGCTTGCTGGCGCCGAAGCCGGTGAAGTAGGCATTGGCGTGCGCGCTGCGCGTGCTGCCGTCCATCACGAACAGGCCCTTGGCCGCGAAGCCGCAGCGCTTCATGAGCGCCGTGACGCGCGCCTTGAGCGTCGGGTCGTCCAGCGGCTTGAACTTGTTGAACAGCGGCGCGATGAAGGTCGGGTAGATCAGCATCAGCAGCAGGTTGAAGCCCATCCACGCGCCCCAGGCCCAGAGCCACCAGAGCGTGCCGGCCGCACCCATGAGCCACAGGATGAGCGCCGCGATCGGCAGCCCGATCAGCGCGCCGAGCAGCGTCGACTTGACGGCGTCGGTGAGCCAGAGCTTCCAGGTCATCTTGTTGAAGCCGAAGCGCTCCTCGAGCCGGAAGGTCTGCCACAGCGTGAACGGCAGCTCCAGCAGGCCGCCGATGAGTGCAAAGGCCGCCAGCAGCGCCAGTTGCTGCACCATGCCGCCGCCCAGCCACACCAGCAGCAGCTTGTTCAGCAGGTCGAGCCCGCCGAGCAGCGTCCAGCCCAGCAGCAGGGCGGCGCCCCAGGCCATTTCGACGAGCCCGAAGCGTGCCTTGGCGATCGTGTAGTCGGCCGCCTTCTGGTGCGCGGCGAGCGTGATGGTTTGTGCAAAAGCTTCCGGCACGGCGCCGCGGTGGCGCGCCACGTGGCGCACCTGGCGGGTGGCCAGCCAGAACTTCACGAGCAGGCCCGCCACGAGCGCCGCCGCGAAGGCAAGGGTGAAGATGAGCGAATAAGACATCATGAAGCGGCGAGTTTAGTCCCCGGTATATCGGGGCGCAGGCCTTCGACGACAATCCTGCGATGCCCGAATCCCTTGACCCGACGCCCCCCGCAGC
>NZ_JBWKXQ010000095.1:0-16178 GCF_059423125.1 Variovorax sp. GW531-E2
CCTCCGTCCACACACCGATGAGCGCCACCCCACCCACGACGCCCGCCGACCCCGTCTTTGCCGCGCGCATGGCGGCCTTGCGACGCAACTTTCCGTTCTCGCTGCTCGGCGTGATGCTCACGGCGGGGCTGGTGGTCGCGGCGCTGTGGGGCGCGGTTGCGCACGAGCAGTTGCTGGCCTGGGTGGGCGCCAACGCGGTGCTGACGGCAGCGCGCGCCTGGCAGGTGGCGCGCTACCGGCATGCCGAGCACGACCCGGGCGCGCTGCGGCGCTGGCGGCGCGGCGCGATGGTCGGCGCGGTGCTCGGCGGCTTGTTGTGGGGGCTGCCGCTCGCGGGGTGGATGCTGCAGGTGTCGCTGCCACAGCAGATGTTCATCGTGGTGGCGATGCTCACCATGGGCACGGGCGCGATCTACGCCTACTGCATCGACCTGGGGCTGCTCTACGGCTTCCAGGTGACGTACTTCGCGCCCGCGATCCTCGCGATGGCCACGCTCGACGACGTGCTGCTGCGCGTGATGTCGGCGGCCGGCGTGCTCTACCTGTTCGTCACGCTGGCCTTCGCGCAGCGCATGTACCGCACGCAGGTCGATTCGCTCGAGCTGCGTTTCGAAAACCTCTACCTGCTGCGCCAGCTGCGCCTGGAGAAAGACGCGGCCGAGCGCAGCGACCTCGCCAAGTCGCGCTTCCTTGCCGCGGCCAGCCACGACCTGCGCCAGCCGGTGCATGCGCTGAGCCTGTTCGTGGGCGTGCTGCGCGGGCAGGCGCTGCCGGCGGCGAGCCGGCACGTGGTCGACAGCATCGGCCGCGCCGCCGCGGCGATGGGGCTGCTGTTCGAAGGCCTGCTCAACATCTCGCGGCTCGACGCGGGCGTGGTGCGCGTGAAGGCGCGGCCGTTTGCGCTGGCGCGCCTGCTCGACCAGATCCAACTGGAGTTCGCGCCGCAGGCGGCGGGCAAGGCGCTGTCGCTGCGCTTGCGCGCGGGCGATGCCGTGGTGCACTCCGACCCCGCGCTGCTCGACCGCGTGCTGCGCAACCTGGTGGAGAACGCGATCCGCTACACGGCGCGCGGCGGCGTGCTCATCGGCTGCCGCCGCGCGGGCGCCGACGCGCTGCGCATCGAGGTGTGGGACACCGGCCCCGGCATTCCGCCCACCGAGCAGGAGCAGGTGTTCTGGGAGTTTCATCAGCTCGGCAACCCCGAGCGCGACCGCACCAAGGGACTGGGCCTGGGCCTGGCCATCGTGCGGCGCACGGCCGCGCTGCTCGGTCATCCGCTGGCGCTGCGCTCGCGCGTGGGCCGGGGCACGGTGTTCTCGGTGACGGTGCCGCTGGCGCGCCAGGCGCTGCCCGCGCCCGAGGCACCGCCCGCGCCGCTGCCGGCCGACACCGGCCGCCTCGTGCTCGTGGCCGAGGACGACGGAGAAAGCCGCCATGGCCTGCAGCTGCTGCTCGAAAGCTGGGGCCTGCGCGTGATCGCGGCCGAAAGCGGCGACGAGCTGCTGGCGCTCGCCGCGCGCCAGCCCGGCAAGCCGGCGCTCATCGTCAGCGACTACCGCCTGCGCGCGGGCGAGACCGGCATCGACGTGGTCGACCGCCTGCACGAGGAATACAACGACGACGCGATTCCCGCGCTGATCGTGAGCGGCGACACCGATCCGCGCCGCCTGAGCGACGTGGCGGCGCGCGGCTGGCAGATGCTGCACAAGCCGGTGGACCCGGCGCAGCTGCAGGCGACGGTGTCGCAGCTGATCGCGCCCTAGAAGCCGCGCACCGCCAGGCGATTCCCCCGCATCGGTTGCTGCTGCGTCGAGCAGTGCACGGCGCCGCCGCCCAGCGAGATCGCATCGATGGGCAGCAGCTCGACGCGGCGGCCCGGGAACGCACGCGCGAACACCTCGCTCGCCTGCGCATCGCGCGGCACGCCGAAGGCGGTCGAGATCACCGCGCCGTTGACGAGGATGTAGTTCGAATAAAGGTCGCAAAAGCGCGCGCTGCCGTAGTTGTGCACGTCGCGCGGCACGGGCAGATCGAGGATCTCGAAGCGACGGCCGCACGCATCGGTCGCCAGTTCGAGCGCGCGGCGGTTCTCCTGCATCGCGCGAAAGTAGTCGCCCTGGTCGGGGTCGGCCGCATTGAAAAGAATGCGGGCCGGCGCAATGAACGACGCGATGCCGTCGACGTGGCCGTCGGTCTCCACCTCGGCCGCGTGGCCCGGCAGCCAGACGATCTTGTGCACGCCCAGCATGCGCCGCAGCTCGGCCTCGATCTCCGTCTTGCGCAGGCCCGGGTTGCGGTTCGGGTGCAGCAGGCAGCTCTCGGTGGTGAGCAGCGTGCCCTGCCCGTCCACGTAGAAGGCGCCGCCTTCGAGCACCATGTCCGAACGGACCAGCGGCACGCCGGCCAGCGCGGCGATGTCCGCGGCGGCGCGCTGGCAGCCGTCATGCGGGTGGTACTTCTCGCCCCATGCGTTGAAGCGGAAGCCCACCGCGGTTTGGCTGACCTGGCGCTCGTCGACGAGGAAGATCGGGCCGCAGTCGCGCAGCCAGTTGTCTTCGGCCGCGATGGGCACCACACGCACCTGCGGGCCGCAGACCGCGCGGGCCGCGTCGGCCAGCGGTGCGTGCGCGGCCACGATGCAGCGCTGGTAGCGCGCGATGGTGCGCGCCAGCAGGCCGAACGCGCGGCAGACCGCGTCGTAGTGCGCGCCCCACAGGGCTTCGCGGTGGTCGAGCACCGGCCAGCCCAGCCAGGTGGCGGCCATCGGCTCCCATTCGGCGGGCATGCGCAGGCCGGCGCGGCGAGCGTCGAAATCGTTGGAAATCAAAGGGTCCTTCAGAAGAAATTGCAGGGACGCCCACTCTGACTTGAATTCCTTCGATGAAAAAGCGACATTTCTTGGCTGAATTCATCGACGCCATTCATATGTCCAACACCCGGCTGCCCTCTTTCAAGTTTCTCATCGGCTTCGAGGCGGCGGCGCGCCTGGGCAATTACTCGCGCGCGGCGGAAGAGCTGTTCGTCTCGCAGTCCGCCGTGAGCCACCAGATCTCGCAGCTGGAGCAGCAGGTCGGCCAGCCGCTGTTCCGGCGCAAGGGGCGCGGCGTGGAGCTGACGGTGGCGGGCAGCCTGCTGCTGGACAGCGTGGGCAAGTCGCTCGAGCACATCCGCAACGGGCTGGCCCGCATCGAGACCTACATGGACGACCGGCTCGTCACGCTGGTGTGTCCCGCGCCCGTGGCCACCGGCTGGCTGCAGCCGCGGGTCGACCGGCTGCTGCAGGCGCACCCCGAGCTGTGCCCGATCATTTCGGTCGACGAGAGCGCGCGCTTCATCGACGAGCTCGACGTGGACATCGCCATCACCCGCGCGCCGCTGCGGCAAGAGGGTGTGTTCGAGGTGCCGCTGCTCACCGACGAACTCGTGGCCGTCGGCCCGCCCGCTCAGAACGAAGACGCCAACCTGGGCCTGCTGTGCCTCGAAGAAGACCTCACGAGCGACCGCATCGGTCCCTTCATCCGCGCGCATTTCGGCGGCCTGCGCAAGGCCGCGATCTACGACGACCCGCGCCTGGTGCTCGACGCGGCCTTGCGCGGCCGGGGCATCGCGCTGGTGTCGCGCCTGCTGGCCGACGACGCCTTGCGCACCGGGCAATTGCGGCAGTGGCCGGACACCCCGAGCCTGCCGCTGGGCACCCTCTGGATCGCGTGCGCCGAAGGCCCCTCGCGCCTGCCGCTGGTGCGGGAGGTGTTCGACAGCCTGCGGCTGTTTGCGCAGGAAGACGCTGGCGATATGAGCCAGATCGATTAATCCCTTTAAAAGACATCAATTGTGTAGATAGATAGGCGTCGACAGAATTCGGGGCTTCTTAGAACTTAGTAATAACCCTGATTCCAATGACAACGCGACGCACTCTCCTGGGCCTGGGCGGCCTGGGCCTTTTCGGTGGACTCGTGACCGCCTGTGGCGGCGGCGGTGGTGGGAGCGGCAGCGGCATGCTGCCGCCCTTCCCCGTGCCCATGCCGACCCCTTCACCGGCACCCGCCCCGGCGCCCGCGTCCGGCTGGCGCATGCCCGACGAAGGCGACGCCCACCGCGCCGTGTGGATGGCTTTCGCGGCGCGCGAATCCATCTGGACGGCCGAGATGCGCCAGCCGGTGTTCCAGGCGCTGGCGCGCATCGCCAATGCCATCAGCGTCTACGAACCGGTCAAGATGCTGGTGAACCCCGCGGATGCTTCCACGGCCCGCCAACTGTGCGGCTCCAACGTGCACCTGATCGAACACGCCATCGACGACCTCTGGATGCGCGACACCGGCTGCGTCTTCGTGCGCAACGCCCGTGGCGAGCGCGCCGCCGTGAGCTTCAACTTCAACGGCTGGGGCAACCAGCAGGCCCATGCACGCGACGCCACGGTGGCCGCGCGCATGGCCGAACTCACGGGCGTGCCGCTGCTGCGCAGCAGCCTCGTGATGGAAGGCGGCGGCATCGAGGTCGATGGCCAGGGCACGGCGATCATCACGGAGAGCTGCGTGCTCAACAAGAACCGCAACCCGGGCGTCAGCAAGGCCGACGCAGAGGCCGAGCTCAAGCGCATGCTGGGGCTGGACAAGATCATCTGGCTGCCGGGCATCGCGGGCCGCGACATCACCGACGGCCACACCGATTTCTATGCGCGCTTTCTCAAGCCCGGCGTGGTCGTGGCGGCGCTGGACACCGACCCGAAATCGTACGACCACGCCGTGACGCACCGCCACCTGGAACTGCTGACCGGCGCCACCGACGCGCGCGGTCGCCCCCTGCAGATCGTCACGCTGAAAACGCCGAGCCAGGTGCGCCCCACCTTTGCGCGCAAGGAGTTCGCGGCCGGCTACGTCAACTTCTTCCTCACCGACAAGGCGGTGTTCCTGCCCGAGTTCGGCGACGCCGTGGCCGACAGCACGGCCCGCGCGGCGCTGGCCGCGCACCTGCCCAGCCACCAGATCGTGCAGCTGGACATCGACGCCATCGCCGCGGGCGGCGGCGGCATCCACTGCACGACGCAACAGGAACCGGCGTGATGCCGCGCCCCCTCCCCTGATTCCGGAGACCGACATGCACCTTCCCCTGACCCGCCGCCGCCTGCTGCACGGCATGGGCCTGGCGCCCCTGGCCTCGTTGGGCCTGGTCGCCACGGCCACCGCTGCGGCGCCCGACACCTGGCACATGCCCGACGAGGGCGACGCGCACCGCGCCACCTGGATGTCCTTCGGCCCCAGCGAACGCGTCTGGGGGCGGCGCCTGCTGAAGCCGGCGCGCGAGCACCTGGCGCAGATCGCCCGCACCATCGCCGCCTTCGAGCCCGTGCACCTGCTGGTGCGCGAGCAGGAGCACGACCTGGCCGCGCGGCTGTGCGGCAACCGCGTGACGCTCGAGGTGCAGCCGGTGGACGACCTCTGGATGCGCGACACCGGCCCCGTGTTCGTGCGCAACGGCGCGGGCGAATGGGCCGGCATCGATTTCAACTTCAACGGCTGGGGCAACAAGCAATCGCATGCGCGCGACGCCGAAGTGGCCGAGTACGTGACCGACGCCGCCGAGGTGCAGCGCCTGCGCACGCGGCTCGTGCTCGAAGGCGGCGGCATCGAGGTCGACGGCGCGGGCACGGCCATCATCACCGAGAGCTGCGTGCTCAACGCCAACCGCAACCCCGGCCTGCGCAAGGAGGCCTGCGAGGCCGAGTTGAAGCGCCTGCTGGGCCTGCGCAAGATCATCTGGCTGCCGGGCATCGCGGGCCGCGACATCACCGACGGCCACACCGATTTCTACGCGCGCTTTGCAGCGCCGGGCGTGGTGGTCGCGGGCCTGGACGACGACCCCGACTCCTACGACCACGCCGTGACCCGGCGCCACCTGGAGATCCTGCGCCAGGCCACCGACGCACGCGGACAGCGCCTGCGCGTGGAGGTGCTGCGCGGTCCGGAGACGGTGCGCAGCACCTACGAGTCGGACGAGTTCGCGGCGGGCTACATCAACTTCTATGTCTGCAACGGCGCCGTCATTGCGCCGCAGTTCGGTGATGCGCGCGCCGACGGCAACGCCCGCGCGCTGCTGCGCGAGCTGTTCCCCAAACGCGAGATCGTGCAGCTCGATATCGACGCCATCGCCGCGGGCGGCGGCGGCATCCACTGCACGACGCAGCAGCAGCCGCGCTGATGCGTTGGCCCTAGCGCGGGCGACCGAGCATGCCCGCGCGGCGCGCCGCGATCACGGCCTGCGTGCGGCTGGTCACGCCGAGCGCGCCGAAGATCGCCGAGATGTGCGCCTTGATCGTCTTCTCGCTGGTGGCCAGGCGCAGCGCGATCTCGGCGTTGCGCAGCCCTTCGCACAACAGCTGCAGCACCTCGGCCTGCCGCGCCGTGAGCGTGCTCAGCACATCGGTGGGGGTCGACAGCACGGGCAGCGCGGCGCCGCCCGCCGGCGAGGCCTGCACCACGTTCTGCTCGCCCGCCATGACGCGGCGCAGCGCGTCCATGAGCTGCTGGCTGTCGGCCGACTTGTGCACGAAGCCCTGCGCGCCGGCATCGAGTGCGGTGTCGATGTCCTGCGGGTCTTCGGAGGCCGACAGCACCAGGATGCGCAAGCCGCCGCGCCGCCGGTGCAGCTCGGCCAGCAACGCCGCGCCGCCGAGGTCGGGCAGGTAGTAGTCGGTCATCACCGCGTCGAGCCGGGGCAAGGTGGCGAGCGCCTCGAGCGCTTCGGCGCCGTTGCGGGCCGTGGCGACGGTCATCGTCGGCTCGGCTTCGCGCAGCGCGAGGAACAGGCCTTCGCGAAACATCGCGTGGTCGTCGATCAACAGGATGGTGGCGGGCATCCTTCGATTCTGGCGGCAACCGGCGTCGAACCCCACGGTTCCCCGTGGGCGCCGGAGGAAACCCGCCGGGTATCGCCCTCAGCGGTCGGCGGGCGGACGGCGCGCCGCCGCCGTGCGCGAGCCCGGCCGGGGCGACATGCGCGATGCCACGCGACGGTGGCGCAGCACGCGCGACCCTCGGCGCCGTGGCGGTGCCGACGTCGGTGCCTGCCGGTGGGCCTCGAAGCGCGCTTCCTTCTGCTTCAGGTAGTGCATGAGCACGTGCGACACCATGTTCAGCCCGATGGTGCCGAACGCCGCCGGAAAGATGTACAGCGCGATCGACAGCTCCGACGAGAAGACGAGGTCGTCCGCCAGCGAGGGCGTGGCCTGCGCGAGCCGCGCCAGTGCGCGCAGCAGGAAGATGTCCGCGCCCGCCAGCGCGATCAGCAGCAGGCCGAAGGCCAGCACGGTGGTCTTGGAGAACTCGCGCCGCACGAACAGCGTGACGAAGATCGCGGCGGGCAGCACCAGCGAGCACAGCACCAGCGCCCAGAAGCGGACCTCGGTGAATATCGTCGCGTCTGAAAGCAGGTGCATGGGCAGAGCGTGGAAGGGCGGGCGCAGGGTCGAGCGCTCCGAAGGCGCATTGGGCCACGGGCTGCGCGTTGCAATTTGTCCGCCGGGTGAAGCATCGGTAAAGCCACTTGGGGGCGCCCACGGCAGGGGAAACCCGTGGAGCCCGACCCCGGGGTCGCTGGCCACAATGCCGGTGCGCGCATCGGCGCACGGGCATCCTCACATCCAACGACAAGAAGGACCAGAAGCCATGGCGGAATTCGACTACGTGATCGTGGGCGGCGGCTCGGGCGGCGCCACGCTGGCCTCGCGCCTGAGCGAGGACCCGTCGGTGACGGTCTGCCTCATCGAGGCCGGCGGCGACGGACGCGGCATCCTCGTGCGGGCGCCGGCCGCCGTGGTGGCGATGCTGCCGGGGCGCCCGCGCATCAACAACTACGCCTACCAGACCGTGCCGCAGCCCGGCCTCAACGGGCGGCGCGGCTACCAGCCGCGCGGGCGCTGCCTGGGCGGCTCCAGCGCGATCAACGCCATGCTCTACGTGCGCGGCCACCGCGAGGACTACGACGACTGGGCACGCGCGGGCTGCGCCGGCTGGCGCTTCGACGAGGTGCTGCCGCACTTCCTGCGCGCCGAGGGCAACCAGCGCGGCGCCAGCGCGCTGCACGGCGCCGACGGCCCGCTGCAGGTGTCGGAGCAGCAAAGCCCGCGCGCCATCACCGAGGCCTTCGTGCGCGCTGCCGCCGAATGCGGCATTGCGCGCAACGACGACTTCAACGGTCCCGAGCAGGAAGGCGCGGGGCTCTACCAGGTGACGCAGTTCCACGGCGGCGCGAAAAACGGCGAGCGCTGCTCGGCCGCCGCGGCCTACCTGCACCCGGTGATGGACCAGCGCCCCAACCTCTCGGTGATGACCGGCACGCAGGCCCTGCGCGTGGTGCTCGAAGACCGGCGCGCGGTGGGCGTCGAGGTGCGGCGCGGCGGCAATGTCGAAACCATTCGCGCGCGCCGCGAGGTGGCGCTGTGCGGCGGCGCCTTCAACTCGCCGCAGCTGCTGATGCTCTCGGGCATCGGCGACCCCGACGAACTCGCGCGCCACGGCATCGCCGTGCGACATGCGCTGCGCGGCGTGGGCCAGAACCTGCAGGACCACTGCGACTTCATCGTCGCCTACAAGTCGAAGCAGACCGACATGTTCGGCATCGGTCCGGTCGGCGGGCTGCACCTGCTGAAGGCCATCAACCAGTGGCGCCGCGACGGCACGGGCCTGGTCGCCACGCCCTTTGCAGAAGGCGGCGCCTTCATCAAGTCGTCGCCCGAATTGCGCCGGCCCGACCTGCAGCTGCACTTCGTGATCGCGATCACCGACGACCATGCGCGCAAGCTGCACGCGGGCTTCGGCTTCTCGTGCCATGTGTGCGTGCTGCGCCCCAAGGGCCGGGGCGACGTGCGGCTGAACGACGCCAGCCCCGACTCGGCGCCGCGCATCGACCCGCGCTTCCTGGCCGACCCGGAGGACATGGCGCTGCTGCTGCAGGGCGTGAAGAAGACGCGCGAGATCATGCGCGCGCCCGCGCTCGAAAAATACCGCCACCGCGAGGTCTACACCGCCGACGCCCACACCGACGCGCAGCTCGAAGAGCACATCCGCGCGCGCGCCGACACCATCTACCACCCGGTGGGCACCTGCAAGATGGGCGTGGATGCGATGGCGGTGGTCGACCCGCAGCTGCGCGTGCACGGCATCGCGGGCCTGCGCGTGGTCGATGCCTCGGTGATGCCGACGCTGATCGGCGGCAACACCAACGCGCCGACGATCATGATCGCGGAGCGCGCGGCCGGCTGGATGTGCGGGCCCGCCTCCTTCGCGGCATCCGCTACGGCAGTGCCGTCGATGAGCCTCGCACCATGAGTTCGCCGGGCAGCAGCAGCTGACGCGGCGCCGCGTCGAGCCCGCGCAGGCGCTCGATGAGGCAGGCGGCGGCGGCGCGGCCGATCTCGTCGGTCGGCTGCGCCACGGTGCTCAGGCCCGGCCCGATGAGCGAGGCCCATTCGGGATCGTCGAAGCCCACGAAGCCCAGGTCGGCGCCGAAGCGCCAGTCGAGCCGCGCCATGGCCTGTGCCACGCGCAGCGTGACCACGGCATTGCCCGCGACCACCGCCGCGCGCCGGCCCCGTTTGGCGCGCTGGCGCAGCGCGCGCAAGGCCTCGTCGAGCGCGTCGTTCTCGCCCTCGACCGATTCGAAGACCTCGCCCGCCACGCGCGGCTCGTGCGCGGCCACGCAGGCGCCGAAGGCGGCCGTGCGCTCGCGCCGCGAGCTCACGCCCTTCTGCGGCTCGGTGACGTACAGCAGCTCGCGGTAGCCGCCCTCGACCAGGTGGCCGCAGGTGTCGCGCATGGCGGCATGGTTGTCGAGCGAGACGAAATCGGTGTGCATGCCCGTGTGCCGGCGGTCGACCAGCACGGCCGGCTTGCCGTGCAGCGTGACCGCATCGACCACGTTGCTGCCGCGTCCCAGCGTGTTGAGGATGAAGCCGTCGACCTGGTAGCCCGCCAGCGCGTTGATGGCCTCGCGCTCGCGTTCGCTCTCGTTGCCCAGGTTGAACAGCATCACGAGGTAGCCCGCGTCCTGGCAGGCCTTCTCGGCGCCGCGCAGCACGGCCACCGAGTACGGGTTGGTGATGTCGGCCACGATCAGGCCGATGAGCCGCGAGCGGCCGTGGCTCAGCGCCTGCGCCATCGGGCTGGGCGAGTACGCCAGCTTGGCGATGGCGGCCTCGACGCGCGCGGCGATGTCGGGGCTCAGCAGGCGCTCGCGGTGGTTCAGAAAGCGCGAGACGGTGGCCTTGGAGACGCCCGCGGCTTCGGCGACGTCGGCGATGGTGGCGCGGCCTGTGGGCTTCATGTCAGGCGGTGGCGGTGTCGTAGGGGGCCGTGGGCTTCTGGCCGGCCAGCACCTGCAGCAGGTTGGTCGTGGCCAGCTCGGCCATCGCGTGGCGCGTCTCGTGCGTGGCCGAGCCGATGTGCGGCAGCGGCGTGACGCGCGGGTGCGTGCGCAGCGGCGAGTCGGCCGGCAGCGGCTCCTTCGCGAACACGTCGAGCCCTGCTGCGCGCAAGGTGCCGTGGTCGAGCGCGTCGAGCAGCGCGGCTTCGTTCACGGTGGCGCCACGGCCGCCGTTGATGAACGACGCGCCCGGCTTCATGCGCGCGAAGAAGGCGGCGTCGATCATGCCGCGCGTGGCGTCGGTCAGCGGCAGCATCGCCAGCACGATGTCGGCGCGCGCGAGCAGGTCGTCCAGCGGCGTGTGCGTGGCGCGGCCCTGCAGCTCGGGCGCCTGCGCGGCCAGGTCGACCGGGCGGCGCGCGTGGTAGAGCACCGGCATGCCGAAGCCCAGCGCGGCGCGGCGCGCCACGGCCTGGCCGATGCGGCCGAAGCCGAGGATGCCCAGCGTCTTGCCGTGCACGTCGGTGGCGAAGAATTCTTCGCCGATGTTCTTGGTCCAGCGGCCTTCGCGCACCATCGTCGACAGCTCGACCACGCGCCGCTGCGTGGCCATGAGGATCGCGAACACCGTGTCGGCCACCGTCTCGGTGAGCACGTCGGGCGTGTGGCACAGCACGATGCCGCGGCGGTGCAGTTCGGCCAGCGGGTAGTTGTCGACGCCGACCGACACGCTCGAAATCACTTCGAGCTGCGGCGCCGCATCCAGCAGCGCAGCGTCGACGTTGTAGCTCGAACCGATCAGCCCGTTCGCGGTGGCAAGCGCAGCGGCAAAGGCCTCGGGCGCCTTGCGCGGATCGGCCACGGTGACGTGGTGCACCGCCTGCAGGCGCGCGAGCTGGTCTTCGGGCAGGGCCCGGAACACCAGCACATTCTTCTTGGTCATCAGAGTCCCGCTTCTTCGAGTTGCGCCCGCGTCGGCAGGCCTTCGGTGTCGCCGAGCACCTGCACGGCGCGCGCGCCGATCCAGGCGCCGCGGCGCACCGCGTCGGGCACGCTGCGGCCTTCGAGCAATGCGCTCACCACGCCGGCCGCAAAGCCGTCGCCCGCGCCCACGGTGTCGATCACTTCCTTCACCGGGAAGCCGTCGACATGGCCGGTGCCCGCCACGTCGCTGTCGTAGTAGGCGCCGGCCGCGCCGAGCTTGACGACGACCAGCTTCGCGCCGCGCTCGCGGTAGAACTTGGCCACGTCTTCTGGCTTGTCGTGGCCCGTGAGCAACAGGCCCTCTTCGATGCCGGGCAGCACCCAGTCGGCGCGCGAGGCGAGCTCGTTCACCCAGTGGCGCATCGTCTCGGTGGACGACCACAGCGTGGGCCGCAGGTTGGTGTCGAACGAGATGGTGCGGCCGGCCGCGCGCATCACGTCCATCGACTTGAGCGCCGCCTGCAGGCTGGTCTCGGAGATGGCGGCGAACACGCCGGTGGCGTGCAGGTGGCGCGCCGAACGCAGCCAGGCTTCGTCGACATCGGCCGGGCCCATGTGGCTGGCGGCCGAGCCCTTGCGGTGGTACTCGATCGGCGGGTCGCTGCCGTCGGTGACGCGGCCCTTGAACTGGAAGCCGGTGCGCTGCGTCGCGTCGGTGATCACGTGCGAGCAGTCGATGCCTTCGGCGCGCATCGCGGCCAGCAGTGCGCGGCCCATGGAGTCGGTGCCCAGGCGGCTGGCCCAGCCGACCTTCAGGCCCAGGCGCGACAGGCCGATGGCCACGTTGGTCTCGGCACCGGCGGTGCGCTTGTGGAACGCCTCTGCGTCTTCCAGCGGGCCGGGCCGGTCGGCCACGAGCAGCAGCATGGCTTCGCCGAACAGCGCGACGTCGAAGGCGGTGGGTTGCGTCATGTGTGTGTTCCTACGCCCGTGCGGCGCGGATGAAATCGATCTGCGTGCGGGTGACGGCCAGCAGGTCGTCGCCCACCAGAGGGTATTCGATGGCGTGGGGCACATCGGCCGGCAGTGCGCGCAGCACCGCGCGCCACGGCGCGACCGAGTCGCCCAGCGGCACCGCCACCCACTTGTGCGGCAGGCGCTGCGCGCCCTTGCAATGCACGTAGCGCACGCGGTGGCCGAGCGCCTGCGCGGCCTGCAGCGGGCACTCGCCGAGCCAGTGCCAGTTGCCCATGTCGAAGGTCATGCCCAGCGGCACGCCAGCGCGGTCGGCCACGTCGAAGAAGGTCTGCAGCGCGGCCAGCGTGCCGGCGCGCACCGTCTGGTCGTTCTCGATGAGCAGCTCGACGCGGGTTTCGGCCAGCGCGACCTTCAGGCCCCAGAGCGAACCGTGCGACGAAGCCTGGAAGTCGCCGATGGACATCTTGAGCCGCTTCGCGCCCACGCGCGTGGCGGCGGCGATGCCGCGTTGCAGCGCGGCGCTGTCGAGCCAGCCGCCTTCGGCCCACAGGCCCTCGGGGCTGGAGTAAACGGTAGCCAGACCATTGAGCGCGGGCAGTTCAGCCTCGGCGTCGCGCAGCATCTCGCCGCGCACTTCCACCGAATCGGCACCGGCCGCGCGCGAGAGTTGCGAGCACCAGAGCTG
The DNA here is from genome assembly GCF_059423125.1 of Variovorax sp. GW531-E2. Lineage (NCBI taxonomy): Bacteria > Pseudomonadati > Pseudomonadota > Betaproteobacteria > Burkholderiales > Comamonadaceae > Variovorax > Variovorax sp. GW531-E2. The sequence continues at coordinate 12,944 of NZ_JBWKXQ010000095.1, forward strand.
GCCGTGCCGCCCCACCTCGGCCGCACCGAAGGACGACAGAGAAATCAGGACTTCGAAGGCCATCAGTGGGCTTGGTGCGAACTGAGAATTTGCCCGAGGAACTGGCGCGTGCGCTCGTCCTTGGGGTTGCCGAAGAATTCCTGCGGCGGTGCCTGCTCGACGATCTTGCCGTCGGCCATGAAGATCACGCGGTCGGCCACGCTGCGGGCAAAGCCCATTTCGTGCGTCACGCACAGCATGGTCATGCCGTCTTCGGCCAGGCCGATCATGGTGTCGAGCACTTCCTTGACCATCTCGGGGTCGAGCGCGGAGGTGGGCTCGTCGAACAGCATGATCTTGGGCGACATGCACAGCGCGCGCGCAATGGCCACGCGCTGCTGCTGGCCGCCCGAGAGCTGGCTCGGGTACTTCTTGGCCTGCTCGGGAATGCGCACGCGCGTGAGGTACTTCATGGCCACCTCCTCCGCCTGCGCCTTGGTCATGCCGCGCGAGCGCATCGGCGCCAGCGTGCAGTTCTCCAGGATGGTGAGGTGCGGGAACAGGTTGAACTGTTGGAACACCATGCCGACCTCGGCGCGCACCGCGTCCACGTTCTTGCCGCCGGCCGTGAGGTCGATGCCGTCGACCACGATGCGGCCCTTTTGCACCGTCTCGAGCCGGTTGATGCAGCGGATGAGCGTGGACTTGCCCGAGCCCGAGGGCCCGCAGATCACGATGCGCTCGCCCTGGCGCACCGACAGGTCGATGCCGGTCAACACCTGGAATTCACCGTACCACTTGTTGACCGCTTCCATGCGGATGATCGATTCCGTCGTCATGCCAGGATTCCCTTCAAGCGCTTTCGCTTATTGCATCTTGGGCAGGTCGGCCTGCAGCCACTTTTGATAGAGCTTGTTCAGCTCGCCATTGGCGGTGTTCTTCTGCACGAATTCGTTCACGGCCCTGGTCAGCTCTTCCTGGCCCGGACGCATCGCGATGCCCATCGACTGCTGCACCAGCGTGAACTTGTTTTCGAAGGTGTTGGCCGGCACGCGCTTGGCGATCTGCGCCGCCACGGTGACCGAGCAGCCGATGGCATCGACCTGGCCCGAGATCAGCGCCTGCATGGCCGAGGCGTCGTCGTCGAAGCGGCGGATCTCGGTGCCTTCGGGTGCGGCCTTGGTCACGGCCACGTCTTGCGTCGAGGCGCGGGCCACGCCCACGCGCAGGCCCTTCAGGTCGCCGGCCGCCTTGATGGAGGTCTTGGTCGCGCCGTACAGCACGATGGTCGCAGCGGCATAGGGCTGCGAGAACTGCACCTGCTTGGCACGCTCGGGCGTCACGGCCAGCGAAGCCACCAGCAGGTCGACCTTGTTGGTCAAGAGGAACGGAATGCGGTTCGGGCCGGTCACCGGCACGATGTTGGCCTTGACGCCCCAGTCCTTGGCCAGCAGCTTGGCCACGTCGGCGTCGTAGCCGTCGGGCTGGTTCTTGGCGTCGGTGGTGCCGTAGGGCGGGAAGTCGACCAGCATGCCGATGGTGATCTCGCCCTTCTTCTTGATGTCGGCCATGCTTTGTGCCGAAGCGAAGGGAGCGAACACGGTCAGCGCGGCGCCGAGGCCCAGGGCTGCGATGGCAGCGCGGCGGGTGGTGGTAACGGTCATTGGATGTGTCTCCTGAATAAAGAAAGGAAGCGACGAGAAAGGAATAGCGAAAAGGGTCAACGTGCGAGCGCCTGGGCGCGCTTGCGCTCCATGCGGGCTGCCAGCAATGACAGCGGCCAGCAGATCACGAAGTAGATGGCGGCCACCACCGAGAACACGATGAGCGGCTGGAAGGTGGCGTTGTTGACGATCTGTCCGGCGCGCGTGACCTCGACGAAACCGATGATGGCCGCGAGCGACGTGCCCTTGATGATCTGCACCAGGTAGCCCACCGTGGGCGCCAGCGCGATCTTGAAGGCCTGCGGCAGCACCACGTCGCGCATGCGCGCCACGTAGTGCAGGTTCAGCGCCTGCGCCGCCTCCCACTGGCCGCGCGGAATGGCCTGGATGCAGCCGCGCCAGATTTCGCCCAGGAAGGCCGCGCTGTTCAGGACCAGCGCCACGCCCGCGGCGACCCACGGGTTGATGTCCAGCCCCAGCACCGGCGCGCCGAAGAACACCAGGAACAGCTGCAGCAGCAGCGGCGTGCCCTGGAAGATCTGGATGAAGGTGGTCGACACGGCGCGCGCCCACGTCGATTCCGACGTGCGCATCAGCGCGATGAGCAGCCCCAGGATGGCGCCGCCCACGAAGGCGATGGCCGACAGCGCCAGCGTCCACTGGGCTGCTTCGAGGATGAAAAGGAATTCGGGAAAACCGAAGGTGCGCATGGTGTGTGCTCCGTCCGTCGTGGTCAGTCAGTTACCGGCGGTCCGGGTAGTTGAGCGTGCGCTTGTAGATCAGCTTGAACATGGCCGAGAAGGCCAGTGCCAGCGCGAGGTAGATGGCCGCGACCACGATGTAGATCTCGAAGCTGCGGAAGGTCTGCGACTGCAGGTTGGCGGCCACCGAGGTCAGGTCGTCGGCCGAGATGACCGACACCACGGCCGAGCTCAGCATCAGCAAAATGAACTGGCTCGTGAGCGCCGGGTAGATGGCCTTCAGCGCGGGCTTGATGATCACGAAGCGGAAGATTTCCCAGGGCTTGAGGTTGAGCGCGCGGCCCGCCTCGATCTGGCCCTTGGGAATCGACTCGATGCCCGCGCGGATGATCTCCGTGGCGTAGGCGCCCAGGTTCACCACCATCGCCACCAGCGCGGCCGTCTGCGGCGACCAGCGCAGGCCGATGGCCGGCAGCGCGAAGAAGAAGAAAAACAGCTGCACGAGGAACGGCGTGTTGCGGATCACCTCGATGTAGGCATTGACGAGGAAGCGCAGCCAGCCCGGCCCCGAGGTCTTGCCCCAGGCACAGAAGATGGCCACCACCAGCCCCAGCAAGGTGGCGGTGAGCGAGAGCTGCACCGTGATCCACGTGCCCTTGAGCAGCAGCGGCCAGGCGGCAAAGACGGCGTCGAATTGGAACTGGTAGTTCATGGCGGAGCGTGCACGGCCAGGCCGTGCGCAGACCCTGAAAGGAATGCTTGCAGCTTAAATGAAACCGGTTTCAGACCTAGCTAGGGATTCCCCTAGGTGGGCGTTTTGCCCTACCCGCCTGCCTACACTGGCGCGATGCCGAACCCCCACGCGGACCCCACTTCTCCCCCGGCAGGCAC
>NZ_JBWKXQ010000096.1:0-14633 GCF_059423125.1 Variovorax sp. GW531-E2
CCCCTTCAGTCGAAAACGAGCTGAACGACCGTGCGCCCCGGTCGGCTTTCGATCGCCAGCCGGGCTCCGATGGCGGCGGCGCGCTTGGACAGCGCCTCCGGGACCTCGGCGGCGTCGAAGCCCACGCCGTTGTCGATCACCCGCAGGCGCACGGCGCCGTCGCGCGCGTCGGCCTCGATGCGCAGCGCGCTCGCATGGGCGTGCTGCAGCACGTTCGAGATGGCCTCGAACAGCAAGAATTGCAGCTGCCGCGTGGCGTGGGCGTCGAGCTGCGTCACCGGGGGCAGCTCGTCCACGCCCCATTCGAAGGCGATGTCCGCGGCCGCCAGCCGGGGTTCCAGCCGGTAGCGCAGCGCCGCCAGCAGCGCGCCGATGTCGCCGGGCGGCAGGTGGATGGAGTCGATCGACAGCTTGAGCTGGTCGAGCGAGTCGCGCAGGGTGCGCAGCAGTTCCTCGGGGCTGGTCTGGCCCGACTGCAGCTGGCGGATCGCCGAGCTGATGTGCGAGCCCACACCGTCGTGCATGTCGCGCAGGATGCGCTCGCGCTCGTGGGTGCGCGCCTGGTCGCGCGCCACCTCCTCCAGCTCGGCGTAGGTGGAAGCGAGTTCGCGCTCGCGCTGCGCCACCCGGTCGGCCAGCGTCTTGACCCAGCCGCGCGCCTGCACGCTCGCGAAGTGGAAGCGCCGCAGCACGATCAGCAGCAGCGCCACGCCGAACATCACCGAGGAATAGCGCACCCAGGTGGTTTCGCCGTAGGCGTCGCTCAGGCGGATCACCAGCCAGTCGCGCGTGCCGAAGGCCACCGTGACCAGCGCGGCGCCGGCCACCAGCAGCCGCTCGACGCTGGGCCGGCGCACCGTGGCGACGGCAAAGGCGGCCACGAAGCCGAGGACGATCGTGATCTCGACCGCCAGCCAGGCCGTGAGCCAGCGCGGCTCCTCGCGGTTCAGCGCCAGCCAGGTGAACACCACGGTGCCGGCCACCACGGCCGCCGTCGGCCAGCGCACCCAGCGCGTGCGCGGGCTCTGCGCCCAGTCCGCAAGGTGGTAGCAGAACATCATGGCGGACGCGGCCCAGCCCGCGTAGCAACCGGCCATCAGCACGCCCCACAGCTGCCACGGCAGCGGCGGCTCGGGAATCATGGCGTCGGCCACCCGCAGCGCCCAGCAGAACTCGGCGACCGCGGCCCAGAAGTAGAGAGCATCGCGCTGGCGGCGGCCGGTCGCGCCGGTGTCGACCTGGGTGAACCACAGCGCCAGCGCAATGCTGCCCACGATGAGGCTGAACGCGGTCAGCAGCACCGATCCCGTGAAGCGCCAGGCGTAGGCGCCTTCGAACAACGCAGTGCGCACCGGCGTCGCCGGCCCGATGGTGACGCGCGAGAGGCCGGCGCGCCGTTCGCTGTCGGCGCGGATGCGGATCTGCAGCAGGTTCTCGCCCTCTTTCAGCAGCCGCCCGGGCACCGGCACGTAGACGGGCGCCTTGGCGTAGTCGGCGCGGTTGCCCTGGCCGAGGTCGCCGTAGGACTGCAGCAGCGCGCCATTGAGCTGCACCTCGAAGACGCTGCCGGCACGGGGAATGAAGACGCCCCAGGGCACCTCGGGCAGGGTCTCGACCCGGAACGGCAGCTCGAAGCTCGCGAAGCCGGTGCGGCCGCGGTGCCGGCGGTCCCAGTGGTAGGACAGGTCGACCGCTTCGGTCTGCACGACACCGTCGATGGTGGTGGTCACCCTGGCGTGACGCAGCTCGATCGGCCCCTGCGCCTCCCCTGCGGCGGCGCCCCCCGCGGCCAACAGCGCCGCCAGCCCGAGCAGGCACAGGAACGCCAGCCGCCGCAGCATCCGCCCTCAGCCCGGGTGGGACAGCAGGCCGAGGCGCGTGGCCTCGAACACCGCTTCGCTCTTGGAATGCACCGCGAGCTTGCCGTAGAGGTTCTTGATGTGGGTCTGCACCGTGTGCACGCTCAGGCCCTTGAGGCGCGCGATCTCGGCGTACGAGAAGCCGCGCGCGATCAGCGTCAGCACCTCGTGCTCGCGCGCCGAAAGCAGGCCGCGGTCGGCCTCGTCGAGCGCTGTCTCCGCCGGCGCCGCGCCAGTGGTGCCCGGCACGGCGGCCTGCAGGCTGCGGTACTTGGCGAGCACGCGGCGCGCGATCATGGGCGAGATCGGCGAGGCGCCGGCCTTCATCTCGACGATGGTCTGCGCGATGTCTTCCGGTGCGGCGTCCTTGTGGATGTAGCCGACGGCGCCGGCCTCGATGCTGGCCAGCACGTTCTCCTCGTCGCCGAAGACCGACACCACCAGCGGCTCGCAGCCGGGAAAGCGCGCGACGGCATCGCGGATCACGTCGAGCCCGGTGCCGTCGGGCATGCCGAGGTCGACCAGCAGCACGTCGGGGATGGTCGCAGTCGCGGCCAGCCAGGTGCGCGCTTCCTGCACGGTGCCGGCGCTGCCGAGCCAGAACAGGCGCGGGCTGCGCTGCACGCTGGCCTCGAAGAAGGCGCGTGCGCGGCTGTCGTCCTCGACCACGAGCACGCCCCAGCGGCGTGGCATCCCGTCATCCTGTACCTCGGTATTCATGGGATGGAGCATAAGCCTGGGCACCCACCGCCACGTGGGGCCTGCCTCCCTCGTTCATGGGATGCCCCCTGCCAGATGCGTCACGAAACTTGTCTCTTCTTTCCGCCCTTGCGCCGCACCGCCGCCCCTGCGCGGCCGCACCGTGAATACTTTCGAATTCCAGCCACGCCCTCGCGGCCTGCTCAGGGGCCGATTCGCAGGGATTTGTGGGGTCACCGCGCCGTGGGCGGCGCGGACCTCATGCAAAATTGTCTGAATCCGGCCACGGGGCGCGACCAGCGCACCCCAGTCACCTCCTCCCATGGAACCGCAAACCACCCATCTGTTGTATCTGCACGGCTTTCGTTCGTCGCCCCGCTCCACCAAGGCGCGGCTGGTGGCGAAGCACGTGGCGCGCGAGCACCCGAACCTGGAGTGGTGGTGCCCGCAGCTGCCGCCGTCGCCGCACGATGCCATCGACATGGTGATGAAGGGCATCGCGGACTGGCCGCGCAAGTCGATGGCGGTGATCGGTTCGTCGCTCGGCGGTTTCTACGCCACCTACGTGGCCGGCATGACGCGCTGCCGCGCCGTGCTGCTCAACCCCGCGGTGCACCCGGCGCGCGACCTCACGCGCTACATCGGCAGCCAGACCGCCTGGCACGACCCGTCCGAGCACTTCTACTTCCAGCCCGAATTCATCCAGGAGCTGCGCGCGATGGAAATCGGTGCGCTCACGCGGCCCGAGCGCCTGTTCGCGATCATCGCCAAGGGCGACGAGGCGCTCGACTGGCACGAGATGTCGGCGCGCTACCCCGACAGCCGCATCAAGCTGCTCGAGGGCGGCGACCATGCGCTGTCCGATTTCGAAAAAGCGCACCTCGACGACGTGATGGCGTTCATCAACCCCGTCTAGCGTCCGCCCCGGGCCCGGAAGCGCGCCCGATCCCACGTGGGAGAATCGCCGGATGTTTGTATTGTTTGAAGAAGCCGGCAAATACCTCGGCGGCCGCATCCTGTCGGAAGCCGAAGCCTCGGCACAGGTCGAGCTCGAGACCGGCAAGCGCGTCAAGGTCAAGGGCGCCAACATCGTTCTGCGTTTCGAGAAGCCGGCCCCGGCCGAGCTGATGGCCGAGGCGCGCACGCTCGCCGCCGCCATGGACCTCGACCTCGCCTGGGAATTCGCAGCCGAAGGCGAGTTCGGCTTTGCCGACCTGGCGGCCGACTATTTCAGCGAGAAGCCCACGCTGGCGCAGCAGGCCGCCGCGCTGTTCGCGCTGTTCGAGGCGCCGCACTACTTCCGCCGCGCGGGCAAGGGGCGCTTCAAGAAGGCGCCGGCCGAGATCGTGCAGCAGGCGCTGGCCGCCATCGAGAAGAAGAAGGCCATCCAGGCGCAGATCGTCGAATGGGCGGGCCAGCTGGCCGAGGGCGTGTGCCCGCCGCCGATCCGCGAACAGCTCTACAAGATCCTGTTCAAGCCCGACAAGAACGCGCCCGAGTACAAGGCCGTGGTCGACGCCGCGCGCGCCACGCAGCGCCCGCCGCTCGACCTGCTGGAGCGCGCCGGCGCCATCGATTCGCCCTACCAGTTCCACTGGCGGCGCTTCCTGTTCGAGAACTTCCCCAAGGGCACCGGCTTCCCCGCGCTCGCGGCGCCGGCCGTCGCCGACGACCTGCCGCTGGCCGAAGGCGTGCGGGCCTTCTCGATCGACGATTCGCAGACCACCGAAATCGACGACGCGCTGTCGGTGCAGGGCATGGGCAGCGGCACCATCACGGTCGGCATCCACATCGCCGCGCCGGGCCTGGCGCTCACGCCGGGCAGCGCCATCGACGCCGTGGCGCGTGCGCGCATGTCCACCGTGTACATGCCGGGCTACAAGATCACCATGCTGCCCGACGAGGTGGTCGACACCTACACGCTGCTCGAAGGCGGTGACCGCCCGGCCGTGTCGCTCTATGCGCGCTTCGACGAAGCCACGCTGGAGCTGCAGGGCACCGAAACCAAGCTCGAACGCGTGCCGATCGTCGCCAACCTGCGCCACGACCAGCTCGACGCGGTCGTCACGCAGCCCTGGCTCGAAGACGCCACCTTCAATTCGGACAACACCCCCGACGCCGCCGCGCAGCTGCGCGCGCCGCTCTCCTTCCTGTTCCGCCTCGCCAAGCACCTGAAGGCGCAGCGCGAAGTGGTGCGCGGCAAGCCCGAGAACTTCAGCCGGCCCGACTACAACTTCCGCCTCGTCGGCAACGACGGCGCCGAGCCCACGGGCAACGAGCAGGTGCAGATCAGCACGCGCCAGCGCGGCGCGCCGCTCGACCTGATCGTGTCCGAGGCCATGATCCTGGCCAACAGCAGCTGGGGCGGCTGGCTCGGCGAGCTCGGCGTGCCCGGCCTGTACCGCAGCCAGGCCAGCCTGGCGCCCGGCATCAAGGTGCGCATGGGCACGCGCGCGCTGCCGCACGCGGGCCTGGGCGTGAAGAGCTACGCCTGGAGCACCTCGCCGCTGCGCCGCTACACCGACCTCGTGAACCAGTGGCAGATCATCGCGGCCGCGCGCCACGGCAAGACCGCCGCGCTGGCCGCGCCGTTCAAGCCGAAGGACGCCGACCTGTTCTCGATTCTTTCGGGCTTCGACGCGGCCTACGCCACGTACAACGCCTACCAGGGCGGCATGGAGCGCTTCTGGACGCTGAAGTACCTGCAGCAGCAGGGCATCACCGAGCTCGAGGCCACGGTCATCAAGGACATTCCCAACGGCGCGCTGGTGCGCGCCGACACGCTGCCGCTCGTGTTCCCGGTGGCCGGCCAGCAGGAGCGCGGCGCGCGCGTGCGCGTGAAGCTCGGCGAGATCGATGAGATCGCGCTCGACGTGAGCGGCACCGTGCTCGAACGCTTCGACGTGCCGCAGGCCGATGCCGCAACCGCTGACGGCGGCGAGGACGACGAGGAAGAAGTCGCCGGCCCGATCGCCATCGCGGTCGACCTGAGCGACACCGAGGCCGCACCCGACCCGGCGACGACCACGCCTGCATGACCCCCGGTCGAACGACCGGAGACACGCGACCCCTGGAGGAGTTTCGAGAATGAATCTCAAGGACCTCAGCACGCTGCAGATCGCTCTGGGCGTGTCGGTCATCGCGCATGCCGCGTTGCTCGCGGTGCGCTTCGTCGATCCCGAATCGTTCAACCGGGTCTTCAGCGAAACCCCGCTCGAGGTGATCCTGGTCAACAGCAAGACCAACGACAAGCCCGACCCCGCGGCCCGCGTGATGGCGCAGACCACGCTCGCGGGCGGCGGCGACCTCGACAAGGGTCGCGCCACCAGCCCGCTGCCACCGTCGAGCTTCACCACCATGGGCGACTCGTTCGAGGAATCGCGCCGCCAGGTCGAGGCCATGCAGGCCCAGCAGATGCAGATGCTGGCGCAGCTCAAGCGCGAACTGGCCGCCATGCCCGTGCCCGATCCGCGCCAGGCCGGCGACCCGACCGAGGCCGCCGCGCGCGAGGAAAAACGCCGCCAGATGGTCGCGCTGCTCGCCGAGATCGAGCGCCGCGTGAACGAGGAAAACGCGCGCCCCAAGAAGCGCTACCTGAGCCCCGCCACGCGCGAGGCGGCCTACGCGCTGTACGTCGACACGCTGCGCCGGCGCATCGAGGTCAAGGGCACCGAGAACTTCCCGACCGCCGCCGGCAAGAAGCTCTACGGCGAACTCAAGATGACGGTCACCATCAACCACGACGGGCGCGTGCTCGACACCGTGGTCGACGAGAGCTCGGGCAACACCACGCTCGACCGCCGTGCCCAGGCCATCGTGCGCAGCGTCGGCAACTTCGGCAAATTCACCGACGCCATGCGCAAGCAGACCGACCAGATCGTGCTGCAGTCGCGCTTCAAGTTCACGCGCGACGAGACCATCGAGCTGTCGTCCCAATAGCAACAGCACCCCCAGCAGAACACGGAGCATCGGCCATGGATCAGTACTGCGTCATGGGCAACCCCGTCGAGCACAGCCGCTCGCCCCGCATCCACGCACGCTTTGCCGAACTCTGCGGCCAGCCCATGGCCTACGGCCGGCGCCTGGTGCCGATCGGCGCCTTCGCCGAAGGCATCGCCGCCTTCCGCAGCGAGGCGGCCGCACAGGGCGATGCGGCACGCGGCTGCAACGTCACCGTGCCCTTCAAGTTCGACGCCGCCGCGCTCGCGCAGCACACCAGCGAGCGCGCCACGCTGGCGCAGGCGGTGAACACGCTGCGCTTCGAGGCCGACGGCAGCATCCATGCCGACAACACCGACGGCATCGGCCTGGTCAACGACATCGTGCGCAATGCCGGCGTGCCGCTGGCGGGCCGGTCGCTGCTGCTGATCGGTGCCGGCGGCGCCGCGGCGGGCGTGCTCGGGCCGCTGCTCGACGCGGGCGCCGCGCACGTCGTGGTGGCCAACCGCACGCTCGACAAGGCCATCGCGCTGGTGCAGCGCCATGCCGCGCTCGCGCTGCGCCACGGCGCCACGCTCGAGGCCTGGGCGCTCGACGACGTGCCGGGCGACTTCGACGTGGTGGTCAACGCCACGGCCTCCAGCCTCGCGGGCGACGCGGTGCCCGTGCGCGCGCAGGTGCTGCGCCCCGGCGCGCTGGCCGTCGACATGATGTACGGCCCCGCCGCCGCAGGCTTCATGGCCTGGGCCGAGGCGCACGGTGCGGTCGCGCGCGACGGCCTCGGCATGCTGGTGGAACAGGCCGCCGAAGCCTTCGAATTCTGGCGCGGCGTGCGCCCGCCGTCGGCGCAGGTGCTGGCCGAGCTGCGCGCCTCGCTCGCCGCCGGCGCATGAAGGGCCTGCTGCGCCTGATCGCCTGCCTCGTGGTGGCGGGCCTGGCGCTCGAACTCTTCTTCGTGGTGCGCATCGCGGCCATGGCGGTGATCGATCCGCAGAGCACGGCCTTCCAGCGCTCCGAAGCCTGGCGCGTCGCCCTCTCGCAGGGCCGCGACGGCGGATGGCGTCAGGACTGGGTGCCCTACACGCAGATCAACGACACCCTCAAGCGCGCCGTGATCGCGAGCGAAGACGCCGGCTTCGTCGACCACAACGGCGTCGAGTGGGAAGCCATCGAGCGTGCGCGCCAGCGCAACGCCCGCGCCGAACAGCTGGCCGCCAAGCGCATGGCGCGCGCGGCGGCACGCGGCAAACCGGTGCAGCCGGCCCCGCTGCGCGGCGGCTCCACCATCACGCAGCAGCTCGCGAAGAACCTGCTGCTGTCGGGCGAACGCACCATGCTGCGCAAGGGCCAGGAGCTGGTGCTCGCCACGCTGCTCGAGGTGCTGCTCGACAAGCGGCGCATCCTCGAGATCTACCTGAACAACGTCGAATGGGGCGAAGGCGTGTTCGGCGCCGAGGCCGCGGCGCAGTACTACTTCAGGAAACCGGCCGCACGCTTGACTTCATACGAAGCAGCGCGCCTGGCCGTGATGCTGCCGAGCCCGAAGTTCTTCGAGCGCCGGCCCAACTCCTCGTACATCAACGGACGGGCATCGACGATCGTGGCGCGGATGCCGGCGGTCGACCTGCCCTGAGCTTGCGCACCGCGCCTTCCACCGCCAGCACGGCGACGAAGCCGATCGCGTAGGCCACCACGTCCCACCAGTCGGCGGTGGCGCCGAGCACGATGCGCAGCGCGCGGTTCGGAATGTGCAGGTGCCAGGTCGACGCGAGGAACTGCCCCAGCTCCACCAGCAACCCCACGCCGAAGGCGGCCAGCGCGAGCGGCAGCACGCGCGCGGCGACGAAGGTCTTGAACACCACGTACACCCACGCCACGGCCAGCACGTCGCCGAAGAAGCTTCGCACCCAGCCCCAGCGCGCGCCGACGGTGGCCAGCAGCACGAGCAACACGAAAAGGGCCACCGCCCACGCCAGGGAAAGAAGATCGAATCGCCATCGCATGGCCCGTATCATCGCCTCCATATGCTGGCAAAGCTCACAGGTTGGTTGCTGCTGGGAATCGTCCGATTGCTCACCGGCGCGCAGGCGCGCTGGTACGGCTGTCCACCGAAGGCCGAGCAGCGCATCTACTTCGCGAATCACCAGAGCCACGCGGACCTCGTGATGATCTGGGCCGCGCTGCCCGAAGAGCTGCGCAGCATCACGCGGCCCATCGCGGCACGCGACTACTGGGCCAACACGCCGGTCAAGCGCTGGATCACGACGGAGGTGTTCAACGCGGTGTATGTGGAGCGGGCGGCCACGGGGGCTGCACCGGTTGCCCCGCCGCCAGAAGCACCGCCTCAGGCACCGCCACCCGCGGCGCCCATCGCCCCGGCCGAGCGCATCGAGCCCTCGATGGAGCCGCTGCTGCCGATCGAAACGGTGGTTCACGCACCAGCTGCCGAAGGCCCGCAGGAGATTCAGGGCCAGCTCGACCTTCCCGCGCCCCCGCCGCCCCCACCACCGGTCGCTCCGCCGCCTGCGATCGAACCCGAGGCGCCAGCCACTACACCCGAGCCCCCCGCCGCAGACCCACTCGCCCCGCTCATCGACGCGCTGCGCAGCGGCGACTCGATCATCATCTTTCCCGAAGGCACGCGCGGCCACACCGGCGAGCCGCAGAAATTCAAGTCGGGCCTGTACGCCCTGGCGACGATGTTCCCCGACGTGGTGCTCGTGCCGGCCTGGATCGACAACGTGCAGCGCGTGATGCCCAAGGGCGAGATCGTGCCCGTGCCCATCCTGTGCTCCGTCACCTTCGGCGCGCCGATCCGTGTCGAGGACGGCGAAGAGCGCCGCCCTTTCCTCGACCGTGCGCGTGCCGCCGTGATCGCATTGCGCGACGTCTGAAGGTATGAACCAGTTCCTGCGCAGCCTCAGCCCGACCCAGCAGGTCGCGGCCCTTTTCCTGATCGTCTTCGGCCTGCTCTTCATCGTGAGCACCGCCGTCTTCTTCCTGAGCTTCAAGGAGCGGCGCAACCCGGTGCACGACGAATCGTGGCAGGCCGAGCTGGCGCATTTCCGCGCGCTGCTGGGCACCACCTGGTTCATGGTGATCGTGTTCTGGATCGGCTGGGCGCTGGGCGAAACGGTGGCCACCGTGCTGTTCGCGCTGATCGCGTTCTTTGCGCTGCGCGAGTTCATCACGCTCTCGCCGACGCGGCGCGGCGACCACCGCAGCCTGATCCTCGCGTTCTTCGTGGTGCTGCCGATCCAGTTCTGGCTGGTGGCCACCGCGCGCTTCGACCTGTTCACGGTGTTCATCCCGGTCTACGTGTTCCTCGCCATTCCGGTGGCGAGCGCGCTGGCGAACGACCCCAGCCATTTCCTCGAGCGCAACGCCAAGCTGCAGTGGGGCATCATGGTCTGCGTCTACGGCATGAGCCACGTGCCCGCGCTGCTGCTGCTGACCTTCCCCGGCTACGAAGGCAAGAGCGCGTTCCTCGTGTTCTTCCTGGTGTTCGTGGTGCAGACCTCGGTGCTGGTGCAGCACCTGATCTCGCGGCGCATGCAGCGCACGCCGTTCGCGCCGAACGTGAGCCGCAGCTTCAACTGGACCAGCTGGGGCGTCGGCATCGTCGTGGCCAGCCTGGTGGGCGCGCTGTTCTCGTTCATCACGCCGTTCAAGTTCGGGCAGGCGCTCGCGGTGTCGATCATTGCCTGCGTCGCGGGCTCGATGGGCCACCTCGTGATGAAGGCGCTCAAGCGCGACCGCGGCATTCCAAACTGGGGCCAGAAAGGCGTGGGCGTGACCGGCGCCAACGGCCTGCTCGACCGCGTCGACGCGCTGTGCTTCGCGGCGCCGATCTTCTTCCACTCGATCCGCTGGTACTTCAACGTCTGAAGCACCGGACGGCGGGTGATCAGACCTTGCGCCGCACCACCCGATCGAAGGCCTGCTTCGCGCGCCGCCCCAAGGCCTTCGTCTTCAGCGCCTGAAGCTCGCGCTTGAGCCGCGTGCGCTGCTCGGCCGAAAGCGCCGTGCCGAAACGCCCGAGCGCCAGCTCCAACGCCTCGCGCTGCGCCGCCACCCGCCCCTGCCGCCCTTCGGCCTCGGCCAGCCATTCGCAGGCATTGGCCACACGCTCGCGCAAGGCCGCGTCGCCCGACTCGCCGAAGCGCGCGATGAGCACGCGGTAGGCCTTGGCCTGGCCCGGCAGGTCGTCCATCTTGTCGAAGGCCTTGGCCTTGTTGATCAGCGACTTGGCGGCCCACAGCTGCAGGGCGCTGTCCCGCGCCATCGCCGTGCGCGCGATCACCTCGTCGTAGCTGGCCACGGCCTCGGCGAATCGGCCCGCGCGGCGCAGCACGGCGCCCTTGCGGAACAGCGCGCCGGCCACGCGCGCACGCAGGTCGGGCAGCTCGGAATTGCCCCAGCGCGCGACGATCTCGTCGTGCACGCGCATCTCGTCCGCGGGCCGCGCGAGGCGATCGAGCGCGGTGCTCTTGTATTGCAGGCACAGCGCCACCTGCGACTGCATCTCGGTGGAGGCATCGGCGCCGTAGCGCGCGTCCATCGCGTCGGCCGCCTCGACGACCTCGGAGAAGTGCTCCAGCGCTAGCAGGCAGAAGGTCTTGTGCGACAAGGCGCGCGCGCACTGACGGCGCATGAGCGGGTGCGGCGAGGCGGCATGCGCCGCGAGCACCTCGTCGAACAGCGCAATGGCTTCGCGCGATGCGCCCGCGTCACCGAGCTTGCGGCCTTCGCGGACGGTGTCGCACGCCGCATCGAAGAGCTCGGCCGGCAGCTCGCCGGCGTCGAGCCCGCCGGTCTTGCGCAGGCGCTTCAGGCAGGCTTCGCGCCCGGCCATGGCCTTCACGCGCAGCTCGCGCAATTCGGGCGTGGCGCCGTCACGCGACAACGCGACGAGCGGCTCGTACACCGCGAGCGCCGCCTCGGGCCGGCCCAGCAGGTCGAGCAGCACGAAGCCCTTGTGCAGCAAGGTGGTGGCCACGGTGCGCTGCACCATGGCGTCGCCGTCGCGCGCGAACGTGTCGAGCAGGCGCTCGCAGGCAGCCAGCGCGGCCTCGCCGTCGCCCTGGTCGCGCAGCCCCACGGCCCACTCGTGGGCACGCACGGCCGCGAGGCGGCGCACCTGCGCGGAAGCGTCGTGGCCGTAGCGGTCGAGCAGCCAGCCGACCAGCTCGGCGCGGCGCGCGACCTCGTCGAGCCCGAGGCCGTCGAAGAACAGGGCCAGCGCGCGCACGCCCTCCAGCCGCAGCTCGGGCGCGGCCTCGGCCAGGCCGGTCTCGATCTGGTCGGCCACCTGCAGGCACAGCACCTGCGCCTGGGTGTGCTGCGCCAGCTCGCGCAGGTTGAGCACCGCGGCCAGCCGGGCCCGCGCCACGCGCAGGACCACGCCGGCATCGGCGCCGCCCTCGAAGCGTTCGATGGCCGCTTCGAGCGTGGCCAATGCGTCCTGCGGCAGGCCGCGGTGGTGTTCGATCTCGGCCTTCAGCAGGCGCGCATCGAGCCGCCATGCATCGAGCGTGGCATCGGCCTGCGCATCGAGCTGCTCGCTCATGAAGTCGCAGGCCTCGCAACGCGCCGCGGCATCGTCGATGAGCCAGGTGCGCTGGTACAGCGCGTGGGCAATGTGCGCGCGGACTTCGGGCTCGCTGCGCCCGCCGTGCGCGGCCACGAGGCGGTCGAGCGTGGCCAGCGCGTCGGCCGGGCGGTGCAGCTGGCGCAGCACGTGCGCGAGCAGCCGCAGCGCCTGGCAACAGGGCACGACCACGCCGGCGTCGGGCAGCGCACCGAACTCTGCGATCAGCCGGCTGCAGGCGGCGATCGCCTCGCGGCGGCGGCCGAGGTCGCTCAACAGCTCCGCCTGGCGAAAGCTCGCGGCAGCGCGTTCGGCGGGAGATTGCTGCTGGTGCGCGGGCAAGACCGGGGCGTCGTTCGATGGCTTCGGTTGCTGCTGCGCGGAGGACTCGACTACATTCACCTTCGCTTCCTTGTGTGGCGCGCCCCGCGCGGAGCGGGGCGGAATGCAAGAACGGCGGATTCTGCCCGCGATCCCCCACGCATCGCGCGCGAATTCGTACCTTCTTCAACCTTCCTCACCCAGGCTTAGGCCTTTACGCTTCCTTTTCATGCGGATCCTCGGCATCGACCCCGGTTTGCAGACCACCGGCTTCGGCGTGGTCGATGCGGACGGCCATGCGCTGCGCTACGTGGCCAGCGGCACCATCAGCACCCGACACCTGGGCAGCGGCAACCTGCCGGCGCGCCTGAAGGTGCTGTTCGACGGCATCGGCGAGATCACGGCGCGCTACCAGCCCGAGGCGTCGGCGGTCGAAATCATCTTCGTCAACGTCAACCCGCAGTCGACGCTGCTGCTGGGCCAGGCGCGCGGCGCCTGCGTGACGGCGCTGGTGAGCCACAACCTGTCGGTGGCGGAGTACACGGCGCTGCAGATGAAGAAGGCCGTGGCCGGCCACGGGCAGGCCGCAAAGGCGCAGGTGCAGGAGATGGTCAAGCGCCTGCTCGACCTGCCCGGCCTGCCCGGCGCCGACGCGGCGGACGCGCTGGGCATCGCCATCACGCACGCGCAGGTCGGCCGTTCGATGGCGCGGCTCGCGGAGGCGGCCGAGCTGTCGAAGACCCACGCCGGCACCTACCGGCAAGGGCGTTCGCGCTGAGGCTTCAGCGCACGATGTAGCGCAGGTCGCCCAGGCGCCGGCGGCGTTCGCGCACCTCGGCGGCCACGGCGGGCGCATCGCCAGCCAATGCCCGCGCGATCCAGTCGGCCAGCTGCGGCATGTCCTCGGGCGTGAAGCCCAGCCGCACGATCTCGGGCACGCCCAGGCGCAGGCCGTTGATGTCGCCGTCGACCGGCGCGATCGGCAGGCCGATGCCGCAGGCCAGCAGGCCGCCTTGTGCCAGCTGCTTCGCCGCGCGTTGCCCGCCGCCCCAGCGCGCAGCCTCGAGTGCGAACTGGTGCGACTGCGTGAAGCCGCGCGCCTTGGCGAACACCGGCAGGCCTTGCGCATCGAGCGCGCGTGCCAGCGCCTGCGCGGTGTCGCGCATCGCCGCCGCATAGGCCGCGCCGTGCACCTTCCAATCGAGCAGGCCACGCGCCAGCGCCGCGGTGCGGCCCGCGTCCGAGTTGGCCGTGAGGCCGGGGTAGGCGATGGCGTCGATGCGCTCCATCAGCGCCGCGTCGTTCGACACGATCAGCCCGCCGGCCGGGCCGCCCAGGCTCTTGTAGGTGCTCATGGTGATCGCGTGCGCGCCGTCTTCGAGCGGCTGCGGCCAGGCCTTGCCGGCCACCATGCCCGAGAGGTGCGCGGCATCGAAGAGCACCTTGGCGCCCACGCTGTCGGCCACCTCGCGGATCGCGGACACCGGGTGCGGGAACAGGTTGAGGCTGCCGCCGATGGTGATGAGCTTGGGCTTCACCTCGCGCGCGAGCTTGGCCAGCGCCACCACGTCGACCGAGTAGCCGTCGGCATCGACCGGCGCCGGCACGGTCTTCAGGCCGTAGAGCCCGGCCGCGCCCGCCGCATGGTGCGTCACGTGGCCGCCGATGGCGGGCGGCGGCGCGATGATCGTGTCGCCGGGCTGGCAGGTCGCCATGAACACATACAGGTTCGACAGCGCGCCCGAGCTCACGCGCACCTCGGCGAAGCGCGCGCCGAACACCTCGGCCGCCAGCTCGGCGGCGACGACCTCGATGCGCTCGATGGCTTCCAGCCCCATCTCGTACTTGTCGCCCGGGTAGCCCAGCGACGGGCGCGAACCCAGCCCGCGCGACAGCAGCGCTTCGGCGGCGGGGTTCATCACATTGGTGGCGGGGTTGAGGTTCAGCCCGTCGACGTCGTGGATGCGGTGGCTATCGGCCACGAGGCGTTCGATCTCGGCGGCCACGCCCGCCGCGTCGCGCGCGGCGGCGTCGGTGGCAATGGCGAGCACGTGGTCCTCGCTGGCGGCGGGAACCCAGGAACGGCGGTGAAGGGCTGCGGGCATGCGGTGTCTCGCTGGGAGTGGTGGAGGGGGATGACCGCATGGTCGCGCCCCGTGTCCCAACGGGCAACACGGATAAACTGGGCCCGAGCCCTAGAAAAACTTGGCCTCCCCACCATGTCC
>NZ_JBWKXQ010000097.1:0-14310 GCF_059423125.1 Variovorax sp. GW531-E2
CACCCACCCTTTTCCCCCGAAAGCCCACTGCCCATGGCAAACCAAGCCCTGATGGCCAACGCGATCCGCGCGCTGGCAATGGATGCCGTTCAACAAGCCAATTCCGGACATCCGGGCGCACCGATGGGCATGGCCGACATGGCCGTCGCCCTGTGGGGCGAGCACCTGCGCTACAACCCCGCCAACCCGCACTGGTTCGACCGCGACCGCTTCGTGCTGTCCAACGGCCACGCCTCGATGCTGATCTACGCGGTGCTGCACCTCACGGGCTACGACCTGCCCCTGGCCGAGATCAAGAACTTCCGCCAGCTGCACAGCAAGACCGCCGGCCACCCCGAAGTCGACGTCACCCCCGGCGTCGAGACCACCACCGGCCCGCTGGGCCAGGGCATCACCAATGCCGTGGGCTTCGCGCTGGCCGAGAAGCTGCTGGCCGCCGAGTTCAACCGCAAGGACCTGGCCATCGTCGACCACCACACCTACGCCTTCCTGGGCGACGGTTGCATGATGGAAGGCATCAGCCACGAAGCCTGCGCCCTCGCCGGCGCCTGGCACCTGAACAAGCTGATCGCCCTGTACGACGACAACGGCATCAGCATCGACGGCCAGGTCAAGCCCTGGTTCATCGACAACACCGAAGAGCGCTTCAAGGGCTACGGCTGGAACGTCGTCGGCCCGATCGACGGCAACGACGCCAAGGAAGTGGCCAAGGCCATCGCCAAGGCCAAGAAGGAAGCCACCAAGCCCACGCTGATCGTCTGCAAGACCACCATCGGCAAGGGCAGCCCGAACCGCGCCGGCACCGCCAAGGCGCACGGCGAGGCGCTGGGCGCCGAAGAAATCAAGCTCACGCGCGAAGCCATCGGCTGGCCCTACCCCGCCTTCGAAATCCCGGCCGAGGTGTATGCCGACTGGGACCACAAGGCCGAAGGCGCCAAGACCGAAGCCGCCTGGAACGACACCTTCGCCGCCTACACGGCCGCGTACCCTGAACTCGCCGCCGAGTTCACGCGCCGCATGAAGGGCGAGCTGCCCAAGAACTTCCACCAGGTCGCGTTCGACACCGTGGTCGCCGCCCACACCAAGGGCGAAACCGTGGCCAGCCGCAAGGCCAGCCAGCTCGCGCTGGAAGCCTTCACGGCCGCGCTGCCCGAAATGCTCGGCGGCAGCGCCGACCTCACCGGCTCCAACCTCACCAACACCAAGAGCACCGCCGCGCTGCGCTTCGACGCCAAGACCGGCGCCGTCGTGCTGAACGCGCCCCCCGCACCGGTGGTGCCCCAGGGCGGCGAAGACGAAGCCGCACAAGGTGATGCCGTCGAGCCGCCGCACGGCGAGATCGGCCGCCACATCAACTACGGCGTGCGCGAATTCGGCATGGCCGCCATCATGAACGGCGTGGCGCTGCATGGCGGCTACATCCCCTACGGCGGCACCTTCCTCACCTTCAGCGACTACAGCCGCAACGCCATCCGCATGGCCGCGCTCATGAAGCGCCGCGTGGTGCACGTGTTCACGCACGACTCCATCGGCCTGGGTGAAGACGGCCCGACGCACCAGTCGATCGAGCACGCCGCCTCGCTGCGCCTCATTCCCAACCTGGACGTCTGGCGTCCGGGCGACACGGCCGAAACCGCCGTGGCCTGGGCTGTCGCACTGCAGAACGCCACGCGCCCGACCGCCCTGCTGCTGAGCCGCCAGAACATCGCCTACGCCGCCAAGAGCGACCTGGGTGACATCAGCCGCGGCGCCTACGTGCTGTCCGAGCCCGAGAACGTCGGCCTCAAGAACAAGAAGACAGCCGCCGTCATCATCGCCACCGGCTCCGAAGTGCAGCTCGCGCTGGCCGCCCAGAAGCTGCTGGCCGACAAGAAGATCGCCGTGCGCGTGGTGTCGATGCCCTCGACCACCACCTTCGACCGCCAGGACCTGGCCTACAAGAAGGCCGTGCTGCCCAAGAAGATCCCGCGCGTCGCGGTCGAAATGGGCTGCACCGACGGCTGGTGGAAGTACGGCTGCGCGGCCGTGGTCGGCATCGACAGCTACGGCGAGTCGGCCCCCGCGCCCGTGCTGTTCAAGCACTTCGGTTTCACGGCGGAGAACGTGGCCGCCACTGTGGAAGCGGCCCTGCGCGACTGAGCGTCGCGCGGTTCGTCCTCTTCCCGTCCGATCAAAAGTTTTTCAACCTTAGGAGCAAGTCAGATGGCTATCAAACTCGGTATCAACGGCTTCGGCCGCATCGGTCGCAACGTGCTGCGCGCAGCCGTGCAGAACTTCAAGAACGACATCGAAATCGTTGCCATCAACGACTTGCTCGAGCCGGAATACCTGGCTTACATGCTCCAGTACGACTCGGTGCATGGCCGCTTCAAGGGTGAAGTCACGGTCGAAGGCAACACGCTGATCGTCAACGGCAAGAAGATCCGCCTGACGCAAGAGCGCGACCCGTCGCAGCTCAAGTGGAACGAAGTCGGCGCCGACATCGTGCTCGAGTCGACCGGCCTGTTCCTCACCAAGGAAACCGCGCAGAAGCACATCGACGCAGGCGCCAAGAAGGTGATCCTGTCGGCCCCCTCGAAGGACGACACCCCCATGTTCGTCTACGGCGTGAACGACAAGAAGTACGCCGGCGAAGCCATCATCAGCAACGCCAGCTGCACCACCAACTGCCTGGCCCCGCTGGCCAAGGTGCTGAACGACAAGTGGGGCATCAAGCGCGGCCTGATGACCACCGTGCACGCCGCCACCGCCACGCAGAAGACTGTGGATGGCCCGAGCAACAAGGACTGGCGCGGTGGCCGCGGCATCCTGGAAAACATCATTCCTTCGAGCACTGGCGCTGCCAAGGCCGTGGGCGTGGTGATCCCCGAGCTGAACAAGAAGCTCACCGGCATGAGCTTCCGCGTGCCGACCTCCGACGTGTCGGTGGTCGACCTGACCGTTGAACTCGTCAAGGACGCCACCTACGCCGAGATCTGCGCCGAAATGAAGGCACAGAGCGAAGGCGCGCTCAAGGGCGTGCTGGGCTACACCGAAGACAAGGTCGTCGCCACCGACTTCCGCGGCGACCCGCGCACCTCGATCTTCGACGCCGAAGCCGGCATCGCGCTGGACGGCACCTTCGTGAAGCTCGTGAGCTGGTACGACAACGAATGGGGCTACTCGAACAAGTGCCTCGAGATGGTGAAGGTCGTGTCGAAGTAAGACTTCGCGACTCCCACGAAAAACGCGCCCTCGGGCGCGTTTTTTATTGGGCGAGTGGTCGTCGAACAGCTCAACGCAGCTTCTCGTTGCGCCGTATCTCGCTGCTGAGCTGCGCCGTCATCCGCGTGGCCGCGCGCCGTGCGGCCAGGCCGTAGTCGCCGTTGAACTCGCCGAACTCCGCCGTGCCGTTGCCGACCGCGCGCACGCGCGTGACTTCGGCGCCCGCGGTGTCGGTGACCACGCAGGCCACCTCGGCCGTGAAGGCGGTGGGCGGCCAGGTGATCCACGAGGACGAGCTCGAATCGGTTTTGATCTGCGGCGTGAACACCAGCGACACGCCCGCCGCCTCGTTGGCCTTGGCATCGTCGGCGGTGCGCAGCACGACCACGTTGCGGTAGACCGCGCGCAGCGCGTCGCGGATCGATTTCTCGAGGTCGCGGTACGGGTAGTAGCTCACGCGGTCGCCGCTGCCGCCAGCGGTGGTCACCTGCAGGTCGCGTTGCGCGTCGGTCATCACGTAGGCCACCTTCTTGGGAATGAGGTGGGCGGTTGACCGCGGCGGTGCGGTCTCGGTGATCATCGTGATCGGGTGGGCGCAACCCGCCAGCAGCACGGCGGTTGCCAGCACGGCGGCCAGCCGGGGTGTCAGGAAAGAAAGAAGCGTCATGGTGCGTTCCCGGCCTTACTGCGCAGACGGCGCGATGGCCGCGACGAATTGCGGATCGGCATACACCTGCCGCAGCAGCGCCCGCACCAAGCGCGGGTACGCGGCCTGCCCGGCGGGCACGGCCACGATGTTGGCGTAGCTCGAATCGAAGGCGATCTCGCCGCGGTAGGTCTTGCGCAGCGTCTGCGCGGCGTTGCGCGTGACGGTGACCTCGACGTCCATGCGGCCCGAGCCGTTGATCACGCCCAGGTCGAGTTCATTGACGAGGATGCGCGCCGCGATGCGGGTCGGCGCCTTGGGGTCGTAGACCGAGATCTCGCCCAGGTCGCGCATCAGCGCGTCTTCGAGGTACTGGGCGAAGGTGCCGCTGGGCGACACGAGCCTGGCGCGGCGCAGGCCCAGGGTGTTGATCTTGTCGTTGGGGTCGGTGGGCTGCACCTTGGCCACCGCGACCTTGCCGGGGTTGTGCGCCTCGAGCCGGTCGAGCGCCTCGTAGTCGGCGGCATAGGGCGGCGCGCCGAGCTGTGCGCAGCCCGTGGCCAGTGCGGCCAGCAGGAGCGCGCCGGTGCGCCAACGCAGACCCTGCGGTCTGGAGACGATCGCCATGTCTTGAACCCCCTCGTCCGAGATGTCTTCTTCTCCCCGGCGCGAGGGTAGCAGGCATCGCGCCGCGCGCGAAGGCGGCGGCGGTGCGGCAGGGTCAGATGGGCTCGAGCACGTGGATGCGCTTGCTCTCGGTGAGCTCCTTGGTCTGGGCGCTGAAGGCCGCCATGTGCGGCGCGACCGCGTGCGCCTGCAGGGCCGGCAGCGAGGCCCACTTCTCGATCACCACGAAGGTGTCAGGCCCGAAGCTGGCCTTGGACGGGGGAATGCCCTGCGCGTCGATCGTGGCCGCGTATTCGATGCAGCCCTCTTCGGCCAGCACGGCGGCGCGGTTGGCCTTGAAGGCTTCGAGCAGAAGGGCGCGCTGGCCGGGCTTGGCGGTGATGACGGCAACGACTTGGATCATGGAACAGGGTCTCCGGTGAAGTGACATGAACTGAGGAATGCAACGACCGAATCTACGAGATCGCACGCCGGTGCGCAGGTCCGGTGGGCGACAAGGCCGGCATGCACATGCCGCATGCGACAGTTACCCGCGAGACACACTCTCGCCCCGCCACGGTCGTGGCGAGGTCATAGGATCGGGTCATCTTCCGCATCGACCTGCCTTTGCCATGTTCATCGTCACCCTGACCTACATCCGTCCGCTCGAGGAACTCGACGCGCTGATGGATGCGCATGTCACCTGGCTCAAGAAGCACTACGCCAGCGGCCTGTTCGTGGCCTCGGGGCGCCAGGTGCCGCGCAAGGGCGGCGTGATCCTCGCGCGCTCGGGCGACCGCGAGGGGCTCGAGGCGGTGCTGGCGCGCGACCCCTTCGTGCAGGGCGGCGTCGCGCGCACCGACGTGATCGAGTTCATCCCGAGCATGACCGCGCTGAGCGTCGAGGTGCTGCGCGGCTACTGAGAACCGCGCAGCCCCGGAAGCCGATGTAGATCAGGCTCCCGGCACTTCCTCGCGCCCGTTGGGGTGCCGCGCAAAGCGCGCGGCCTCGGCCCCATGCACCGGCGCCGGGTCGTCCCAGGGCCAGCCGCCGAACTGCGTGCGGCGGTAGTCGGCCATCGTCTGGGCGATCTCGGCCTGCGTGTTCATCACGAAGGGGCCGTACTGCGCCACCGGCTCGGCGATCGGGCGGCCCTGCAGCAGCAAGAACTCGCCGTCGCCCTCGGGGCCGTTGCACAGCTCCACCGCTGCGTCGGCGCGCAGCTCGATGGCCGCCGGCCCGTCCACGCGCCGACCCGCCACCTGCGCGGTCGCACCCTTGAAGAAATACAGCATGCGCCGCGTGCCCTCGCCGGTGGCAGGCGGCAGCGTCCAGCGCGCGCCGGGCGTCATGCGCAGCGTCCAGATCGCGAGGTCGGCGCCGGCCTGCGCGGCCCACGAATCGGGCGGCGGCGCGAGCGGGTCGATGGCCGCCTGGGCCTGCGCGTCATCGCCGCCGAAGCGCCCGGCGATCACCGCCACCTCGGTGCGACCGCCCTGCGCGTCGTCCGAGGCGAAGCGCGGAATCGCCTCCGACCAGAACATCGTGAAGTGCGGCTCGGCCATCTTGTTCTTCGCCGGCAGGTTGAGCCAGATCTGGAACAGCTCCAGCGGATTGGGCGCGCCGGCGTCCAGCAGCGGGAACATCTCCGAATGCACGATGCCCTTGCCGGCCGTGAGCCACTGCACGTCGCCGCCGCCGAAGCGCGCCGTGGCGCCCAGCGAGTCGGAGTGGTCGACCAGGCCCTTGCGCACGATGGTCACCGTCTCGAAGCCGCGGTGCGGGTGCGAGGGAAAGCCCGGCACCGTCTCGCCGTGGTACATGCTCCAGCCGTCCTTGCGGCTGAAGTCCTGGCCGATCTGGCGGCCGGCCAGCGAGGCCTCGGGGCCCATGCGGCCGTTGCCCTTCGGGTACGCGTCGTCGTGGTAGACGCAGAACAGGAAGGGGTCCAGCGTCTGCCACGGGAAGCCGAGCGGCTGGACCTGGACGATGGGAGACGCGCTGTGGTTGTCGTTGCTGTCGGACATGTCGGTATTCCTTGGTGAGGCGGGCACGGCCGCCATGCGGGCCGCGCCGGAACCAGGAATATCGGGGCGCCGCCGCCTTTCGGTAGGTGCCTTCCGCGCAACGATCAAGAGCGCATATGGAACGATGGGCATCGTCCGGCCCCCGCGTTCACTGCGAGGGCATCTCGGCGTTCGGGTCCATGTAGACCAGTTCCCAGATGTGGCCGTCCAGGTCCTGGAAGCCGTGGCCGTACATGAAACCGTAGTCCTTCGGCTCGCGCGGCGTCGTGCCGCCGGCGGCCACCGCCTTGGCGACCAGTTCGTCGACCTCGGCGCGGCTCTCGCACGACAGGCACACCAGCACCTCGTTCTCCTTGCGGGCGTCGGCGATGCCCTGGTTCGTGAAGGTCTTGAAGTAGTCCTCCATCAGCAGCATCGCGTGGATGCTGCCTTCGTGGATGACCATGCAGGCGGCGTTGGCGTCGGTGAACTGCGGGTTGAAGGTGTAGCCCAGCGCGCCGAAGAAAGCCTTGCTCTTGTCGAGGTTCCGGACGGGGAGGTTCACGAAGATCTGCTTGGTGGCCATGGTGTCTTTCCTGTGCTGATGAAGGGTGAATGGGGTGTTTGCCGACGTCTTTGTGTACGCCGTCCACAAAAGATATCAAAGAAAATGGACGGTGTCCACATGATTTTTCGAAGCACCGGAAATCGGCCGGCACCACCTCGTTGAGGGGGAAAAAGAGCGGGCATCATGAACACCATGGAAATCGAGTTCAAGTTCTGTATTCCCGCCGGCCGCCTGAAGGCCGTCGAAGCCGCATTGCGGCGCGGCGCCGTCGTGCGCACGCGCCTCCAGGCCCGCTATTTCGACACCGCCGACCAGCGTCTCGTCGCCGACGGCATGGTGCTGCGCCTGCGCAAGGAGGGCCGGCGCTGGGTGCAGACCGTCAAGGCCGCCGGCGACAACGCGCTGCACCGGCTCGAGCACAACGTCGACCTGGGCACCGGCGCCGCCGCGCCCGCCATCGACCCCGCGCGCCACGCCGGCACGCCCGTCGGCGAGCGACTGGCCCGCCTTCTGCAGCCGGCCGATGGCGGCGCGGTGCCGCTGGTCGAACGCCAGTCGACCGACATCGTGCGGCTCACGCGCGACCTGCGCGTGAGCGGCCCGGGCGGCGCCGTCGTCGAGATGGCGCTCGACGTCGGCAAGGTCGTCGCGCACGCGGGCACGCCCGCGCAGCGCGCCTCGCCCGTGTGCGAGCTGGAGCTCGAACTCAAGAGCGGCGACGTGCAGGGGCTCGTGGCGCTCGCGCGGCGCTGGTCGCAGCAGCACGGCCTGTGGTTCAGCACCGTCTCCAAGGCCGAGCGCGGCATGCGCCTGCTGGCCGAGCAGGAGACGGTGCCCGCCGTGAAGGCCGAAGCGCCGCGCTTCCCCACTCATGGCCTCGGCGGCCGCGCCATCCAGCAGGCCATCGTCGCGTCGTGCCTCGACCAGATGCTGCCCAACGCCAGCGAGATCGCCGCGGGCAGCACCGATGAGGAACAGATCCACCAGCTGCGCATCGGCATCCGCCGCCTGCGCACCGCGCTGCGCGAGCTGGCGGGGCTCGATGCCAACGCCAGCCGCTTCGACGCCGCCGGCTGGGAGCCGCCGCTGGTCGACGCCTTCCGCGCGCTTGGCGAACTGCGCGACCGCGAACAGGTGGTGAAGCTCGCGCAGCCGCGGCTGCGCGAAGCGGGGGCGCCGGAGGTCGATCTGTTGGCGGGCGATGCCAGCGATGCGGCTGGCGCGCCGGCATCGACACCCGGCGACATCGTGCGCGCCGCCGCGTTCCAGGACGTGCTGGTGTCGCTGATCGGTTTCACCGCCACCGCACCCGAGTCGACGGGCCCGACGCCGCTCGCTGCCGACGCGGCCCTTCAGTTGCTGCGCGAGCGGCTCCAGCGCCTGCACAAACAGGCCGTGCGCGACGGCCGGCGTTTCGAATCGCTCGCCACCGAACACCAGCACCGCGCGCGCAAGCGGCTCAAGCGCCTGCGCTACCTGGCGGAGTTCGCGGCGCCGCTGTTCGCCGAGGCGGAAGGCGGCAAAAAGAAGAAGGACGCGGCCGAGCGCTACCTGAAGGCCCTGCGCCCCGCGCAGGACGCGCTGGGCGCGTTCAACGACGAGGCCGTGGCGCTCGCGCTGTACCGCGAGGTCGCATCGCGCGACCCGCGTGCGTGGTTTGCGGTGGGATGGTTCAGCGCGCGCCGCGCGGCGGGGGCGACGGCGTGTCGCGAGGCGCTGGAGAGAATCGGCGAGGCGCCGAGGTTCTGGAAGAAGAAGTAACCAGGAAGCAACTGGCGAAGCGAACGCCGGGCCACGCGGCCCTCGGCGTTCGTCACCGACCCTGTCACTCAGTGATGGTGCCCATGCGCCCCATGCACATGCCGGTGCTCGATCTCCACCGGCAGCGCCGCGCGCACGTCCGTCACCTGCAGGCTGAATTTCAGCGCCTTGCCGGCCCAGGGGTGGTTGCCGTCGAGCAGCACGACCGGGCCCTTGATCTTGGTCACGGTGAAGACGTGCTCGGTGCCGTCGTCGAGCCGGCCCTGCAGCTGGCCGCCGACCTTCACGCCGGGCGGGAACTCGGTCTTGGGAATGCTGCGCACCAGCGCCTCGTCGCGCAGGCCGAAGGCGTCTTCGGGGGCGAGGTTCAGCGTGGTCTGGTAGCCCTTTTCCTGGCCGTCGAGCGCTTGCTCGATCTTGGGCAGGGTGTTCTCGTAACCGCCATGCAGGTAGGCCATCGGCTCGGGGCTGGCTTCGATGAGCTTGCCCTGGGCGTCGGCGACTTTGTACTTGAGGGTGACGACGGTGTCTTTTTCGATTTTCATGGCGGGCATTTTCTGTGGAAATCGATCCGCGTCCGAAGTCAGGTCATCCGCGCCCGCCACACATCCGGCAACGCCTCCTCCTCCCGCAGCTTCTGCGTCACCATCCCGATGAACGCCGACACCGCCCGCGGCAGGTGCTTGCGGCTCGGGTAGACCACGCTCAGCCCGTGCCCGGTGCGCTGGTACTGTGGCAGCACCGGCACCAGCCGCCCCGCCTCCACGTCGAGCCGCCCCATGGCCGGCGGCAGCAGCGCGATGCCCAGGCCGGCGATGGCGGCCTTGCGCAGCGCCTGCGCGGTGTTGCCGCTGAAGCGGCCGCCGACCTGCACTTCTTCCTCTTTGCCGCCGGGCCCGGTCAGGCGCCAGGTGGTGCGGCCGCTCGGGTGGGCGGGGGTCACGCAGTCGTGGTCGGCCAAGTCTCCCAGCGCGGCGGGCGTGCCGCGCGCGGCCAGGTAGGCGGGGCTGGCGACGAGGCCGTCGGTGCGCGGGCCGAGCAGCTGGCGGGCGACGTACCCCGAGTCGGCCAGCGCGCCGCCGCGGAAGGCGATGTCGATCTGCTCGGCGATCAGGTCGGCCTTGGCGTCGCTGAGCACGAACTCGACGCGCACCAGCGGGTACGCGGCCAGGAAGTCGGCCACCCAGGCCATGGGAAAGAAGTCGAAGAAATCGGCCGTGGCCGCCACGCGCACGCGGCCGCTGGGTTCCTGGCTGCCGGTGATGAGCGCCTGCCCGGCCTCGACCAGCCCGTCGACCGCCTCGGCGCACTGTTCGTGAAAGGCCTGCCCGGCGCCGGTGAGCGTGAGCTTGCGGGTCGAGCGCTGCAGCAGCCGGGTGCCGAGCTGCGCCTCCAATTGCTGGATGCGCCGGCTCACGGTGTTGGGCGGCAGGCCCAGCCGGCGGCCGGCCTCGGCGAAGCTGCCGTGGCGCACCACCTGCACGAAGACGGCGATGTCGTTGAGGTCGAGCATGGCGGGGCCTATTCCTTTTGTTCGTGGACGAGTGCAATCCGACTCTACCGTCTAGTCGATCAATGCGTGCGTGCCTAACCTTGAGTCCATGGCCTTTCCGGCCTTCGACCACCTCATTTCATTCAGGAGCACGCACCCCATGAGCGCACAACAACAACCCCGCATCGGCATCGTCATCGGCTCGACCCGCGAAGGCCGCTTCGGCGAGAAGCCCGCGCAGTGGATCCACGACATCGCGAAGCAGCGCACCGACCTCGCCTTCGAGCTGGTCGACCTGCGCGAGCACCCGCTGCCCTTTTTCAACGAAGCCGGCGCGCCCGCCTGGGGCCCGGTGAAGAACGAGGCCGCGCAGCGCTGGCAGGCCAAGCTGGCCACCTTCGACGGGCTGATCATCGTCACGCCCGAATACAACCACGGCCCGAGCGCGGTGCTGAAGAACGCGATCGACTGGGCCTACAAGGAGTTCATCCGCAAGCCGATCGGCTTCGTGGGCTACGGCGGCGTGGGCGCGGCGCGGGCGGTGGAGCAGCTGCGGCTGGTCGCGGTCGAGATGCAGATGGCGCCGGTGCGCCACGCGGTGCACATCGGCATGGTCGAGTTCCTGGGCATCTGGCAGCAGGGCAAGAGCTTCGGCGACTTCCCGCACCTGGCGCAGTCGGCCACGGGCCTGCTCGACGACATGGCGTGGTGGACCCGCGCACTGAAGACCGCCAGGGAGGCCGCATGACCACCGCTGTTGCCACCGACACCCGCGCCATCGTCTACCGCACGCGCGGCGCCAGGCACGGGCCGATCACGCGGCTCATGAGCCCCGGCGACCTGGGCGAGTACCTCAAGCCCTTCGTGTTCCTGGACCTGTTCGGCTTCGATGTCGATGGCGGCCACAAGGGCTTCGGCCTGCACCCGCATTCGGGCATCGCCACGCTGACCTGGCTGATCGAAGGCGACACGCTGTACGAAGACACGACCGGCGAACAGGGCGTGCTGCGCGGCGGCGGCGTCGAGTGGATGCGCGCGGGCAACGGCGTGTGGCACACGGGCGCACCGGCGCCGGGCGTGACGCGCGTGCAGGGCTTCCAGCTCTGGGTGGCGCTGCCGGCCGCCGAGGAAAACGCGCCCGCGCAGAGCATCTACCTCGCGCCTTCGCAGGTGCCGCAGGAAGGCCCGGCGCGCGTGCTGCTCGGGCGCTACGGCGCGGCGCAGAGCCCCATTCCGGCGCCCTCGCCAATGAACTACCTGGCCGTGCAGTTGAAGGACGGCGAACGCTGGCGCTACACGCCGCCCGCCGGCCACACGGTGGGCTGGGTGGCGGTGAACGCGGGCCGGCTCGACGCGGGCGACGGCACCGGCGGCCCCATCGGCACGGGCGAGCTCGCGGTGTTCGAGGAGTCCGGTGCGGCCATCGACGTCGTGGCGCAGGGCGACACGGCCTTCGTGCTCGGCTCGGCGGTGCCGCATCCGCACGAGCTGGTGATGGGCCACTACTCGGTGCACACCAGCCGCGCGACGCTCGACCGGGGCGAGGCCGAGATCCGGCGCATCGGCGCGAAGTTGCGCGAGGAAGGCCGGCTCGGCTGAGCGACGAACCGCGCGTAAGCCAGCATGCGCCGCGCGGGCGGCTGCGCCAGAATCGTTCGCTTCTGTTTTTCGCGAACGATCCCGCAGCCGCCCGCCATGAATCTCGTCGACGCCTTCGCCGCCCACGCCACCCGTTTCATCGACATCCGACGCGACATCCACGCGCACCCCGAACTCGGTTTCGAGGAGCACCGCACCTCCGAGAAGGTCGCGAGCCTGCTCACTGAATGGGGCATCGAGGTGCACCGCGGCATCGCGGGCACGGGCCTCGTCGGCGTGCTGCGCAAGGGCACGGGCAGCCGCACCATCGGTCTGCGCGCCGACATGGACGCGCTGCCGCTGCACGAAGCCAACGAGTTCGCCCACAAGTCGACGAGCCCCGGCCGCATGCACGCCTGCGGCCACGACGGCCACACGACGATGCTGCTGGCGGCCGCCTGGCACCTGTCGCAGCAAGGGCCGGATGATTTCGACGGCACCGTGCATTTCATCTTCCAGCCCGCCGAGGAGATGGGCAAGGCCGGCGCCAAGAAGATGATCGACGAGGGCCTGTTCGAGCGCTTTCCGTGCGACGCGGTCTTCGGGCTGCACAACTTTCCCGTCGGCGACGTGGGCCGCTTCGCGCTCAACGAAGGCGCGCTGATGGCGTCGAGCAACACCTACAAGATCACCGTGCGCGGGCGCGGCACGCACGCCTCGATGCCGCACACCGGCATCGACCCGGTGGCCGCGGTGGTCACGCTGGCGCAGCAGTTGCAGACCATCGTGGCGCGCACCATTCCCAGCACCGAGCGCGCACTGCTGGCGGTCACGCAGCTGCAGGGCTCTGATGCGCCGAACGTGATTCCCGATGTGGCGACGGTCGGCGGCACGATCCGCACCTTTTCCATCGAGGCCATCGACAAGCTCGAAGCGCGGCTGCGCGAAGTGGCGGCCGGCGTGGCGGCGGCGCACGGCTGCACGGCCGAGGTGTACTTCAACCGCTCCTCGCCGCCGACGGTGAACCATCCGGCCGAGGCGCGCTTTGCCGCCGGCGTGATGCGCGAGGTGGTGGGCGACGACATGGTCACCGACAACTTCCCTGCCGTGATGGGCGCCGAGGACTTCGCGCACATGCTGCTCGCGCGGCCCGGCTGCTACGCCTTCCTGGGCAATGGCGACGGCGACCACCGGCTCGACGGCCACGGGCCCGGCCCTTGCATCATCCACAACACCTCGTTCGACTTCAACGACGAGATCATCCCGATCGGTGCCAGCTACTTCGTGAAGCTGGTGCAGCGCTGGCTGCCGTCGGGCACCTGAAAAACGACTTTTTTGTTGACGATGAAAGCGGCCACCTCGATGACTTTTTCCCTGTTCACCCGACGTTCGCTGGCTGCGCTTGCAGCCGCCGTGGCCCTGGGCGGCCTTGGTGCCGCGCACGCGCAGCAGCGCGTGATCCACATCATCGTGCCCTTCGGCACGGGCGCCGTGCAGGACACGGTGGCGCGCGCCTTCAACAACGAGCTGGGCGTCGCGCTCGGCGGCAGCGCCATCGTCGAGAACCGCGCGGGCGCGGGCGGCACGGTGGGCGCGGCGGTGGCGGCCAAGGCGCCGGCCGACGGCAACACGCTGGTGCTGGCGGCGGCCAGCCACAACATCGCGGGCTTCCTGTACAGCAAGCTGCCTTACGACCCGCTGAAGGACTTCGTCGGCGTGGCCAACGTGGGCAACGCGGGCTATGTGCTGGCGGTGGCCAGCGGCATGAACGTGTCCAACACGGCCGACTTCATCAAGGAGGTCAAGGCCAACCCCGGCAAGTACAACTACGCCTCGGCCGGCAACGGCAGCGCCACGCACCTGGCGATGGCGTCGTTCCTGGCGAAGGCGGGGCTGCAGATGACGCACATCCCGACCAAGTCGACCGGCGAGGCCGTGAACGAGGTGCTCGCTGGCCGGGTGCAGGCGGTCATCTCGTCGAGCATCGGCGTGATGGGTTTCCAGGACGACGCGCGCGTGAAGCTGCTGGCCTCCACGGGCCAGTCGCGCAGCCCCTTCCTGCCGAAGCTGCCGACGGTGGGCGAGAGCGGCCTGCCGGGCTACGCCTTCGATTCGTGGATTGGCCTGCTGGCACCGGCGGGCACGCCGAAGGCCGAGGTCGAGCGCATCAACGCGGCGGCCAACAAGGTGCTGGCCGATCCGGCGATCCAGGAACGCTTCAAGCGCCTGGGCGTGGAGCCGCGCAGCCAGAGTGCCGAGGCCTTCCAGAAGCTGCTGCGTGCGGATTGGGATGCGATGGGGGCGGTGGTGAAGGCTTCTGGGGCGAAGGTCGACTGACCGTTCTTGGCGCTGCTGTTCGGGGCGCGTGCCCGGGCCACCGGGTACTTCCCTCCGCGAATGTCCCCCGGGGCTTCGCCCCTCCTCCTTGATTTCGCTGCGGGAAGCACCC
>NZ_JBWKXQ010000098.1:0-14230 GCF_059423125.1 Variovorax sp. GW531-E2
GGCGTAACCCTCACCAACACCGGCACCATCGCCGGTGGGGCGGGCGGCGCTGGCGGGGCCAACAGCAACGGCGGACCGAGCGGTGCCAACGGGGTGGGCGGCGTCGGGGTGACCGGCGCGAACCTCGCGTTGACCAACGGCGGAACCATCTCGGGCGGCCTGGGCGGCGACGGCGTCACGCGCGCCGCGGCGGTCGCATTCACGGGCGGCACCAACAGCCTCACGCTGAACACCGGCTCGTCGATGACGGGCGCGATTTCGATCGGCGCGGGCGCCACCGCCAGCGTCATCGCGGGCGCCGGCGGCCTCAGCGTCAGCAACGCCTTGCTGCTGGGCGGCACGAGCACCATCGACACCAACGGGAACGCCCTGACGTGGACCGGCGCGATCTCCGGCGCCAGCGATCTGGTGAAGATCGGCGCGGGCGTGCTGACGCTGAGCGGTGCCGACGCCCACTCGGGCGCCACCAACGTCGCGGCGGGCACCCTGCGCGCGGGCGCGGCCAACGTGCTCAGCAGCGCGAGCCCCTTCACCGTGGCCACCGGCGCGACGCTCGACCTGGCCGGCAACAGCCAGACCCTCGCGTCGATGGCCCACAGTGGCACCGTCTCGCTGGTGGGCGCGGTGCCGGGCACCATGCTCACCGTCAACGGTCCCTGGGTGGGCAACGGCGGCACGCTGCGACTGGGGACCGCGCTGGGCGGCAGCGCGAGTGCGAGCGACCGACTCATCCTGAGCGGTGCCACCGCCGTCGCCAGCGGCACGACCAACGTGCAGATCACCAACCTGGGCGGCCTGGGCGCGCTCACCACCGGCAACGGCATCGAGGTGATCAGCGCCCTCAACGGCGCGACCACCACCGCGCAGACCACGAAGAGCGCGTTCGTGCTGGCCGGCGTGCACGTCGATGCGGGCGCCTACGAGTACCGGCTGCATGCGGCCGACGCTGCCGGCGCGGGCGAGAACTGGTACCTGCGCTCGACCGCCGCACCCGTGACGCCCGTGACGCCTGTCCCGCCCGTCACGCCGCCTGCCGGCGGTAGCGGCTCGGGCACTGGCGGCACCGGCGTCGTGCCCGTGCTCGTCGTGCCCACCTACCGCGCCGAAGTGCCGCTGTACGCCGCGCTGCCCGAGCAGCTGCGCCAGTCCAGCCTCGCGATGCTCGGCAACAGGCGCCTGCGCATGGGTGAGGACCTTGTAGCGGGCGCAAACCCGGCCAAGCCCACGCAGGGCTACCGCGAGGCGTGGGGGCGCATCATCAGCACCGAGCGCACCATCGCGCAGGGCGGCACCGTGAGCCCCACGAGCAAGGGGCGCCTCACGGGCTTCCAGGCCGGCACCGACTTGTGGGCCAACCCCGACTGGCACGCAGGCGTGTACGTCGGCCAGCTCGACGGCGACATGCGCGTGAACGGCTTTGCCAGCGGCCTGGCGAACCTCGGCGTGGGCACCAACAACCAGAAGAGCGAATACCTGGGCGCCTATGCCACCTGGAAGCACGCCAGCGGCGTGTACGTCGACGGCGTGCTGCAGGCCGGGCGCCACCGCTACACCGCCAGACCCACGCTGGGCTTCTCCCGGGGCGGCAAGGGCAACAGCCTGCTGGCGTCCATCGAGGTGGGGCAGTCGATTCCCATCGCGCAGAACTGGACCGTCGAGCCGCAGGTGCAATTGGTGCACCAGCGGGTGAGCCTGGGCGACACGGGCATCTCCGGCGCGCTCGTGCAGCAGAACAGCCACAACGGCTGGCGGGCACGCGCCGGCGTGCGCGTGAAGGGCGAGTTCGTCACCAGCGCCGGGGTGCTGCAGCCTTATGTGCGGGTCAATTTCCACCGCAGCAGCCGCGGCACCGACGTCACCCGCTTCGTCGGCCCGGCCGGCTTCACCGACATCGCGACGCGCACCGGCGGCAGCAGCACCGAGCTGGCGGCAGGGGCCACGCTGCAGGTGGCCGAGAACACGAGCGTGTATGTGGAGCTGGGCAAGCTGTGGTCGGGCTCCGGCGGCGACTCGCGCATCAAGAGCGGGGTCAATGCGAGCGTCGGCGTGAAGATGCGCTGGTGATCTCGTGAAGGGGCGCGCAAGGGCGGCGTCTACGCATGCCGCCGCGCGGCGGCGTGGAGCGTGTGCACGCGGGCCTCGCCGGACTGCGACACGGGCGACGGCCGCCCCCAACCCTGCGGCAGTTCATGCAGCACGGCGTTCGCATCGAGCGAGCGGATCGCGACCGACGTGTCGGCCGGAATCCGCCCCTGCGCCACCATCGCCTCGTAGCGCAACGCGCACACGCGCAGGAACGACGCGAAGTTGCCGACCTCGCCGCGCGCCGCCACCAGCTCGTCGTACAGCCGCTCGATGAGCTGCACCACGGCCATGCCGTCGCGCTGCGCGATCTCTTCGAGCACCTGCCAGAACAGGTTCTCGAGCCGGATGCTGGTGACCACGCCGTGCAGCCGCACCGAGCGCGTGCGCGCGTCGTAGCTTTGCGGATCGGCGCTGATGAAGACTTCGCACATGGGCCATCTCCTCGAGAGGCAGGGTGAATCGGGGCGACGCCGCACTGTAGCGCCGCCCGCGCCCATCCGTTCAGGTCAGTGTTCGATGCGGGTGCCCAGCACCACGAGGAACTGCGACAGCCACGCCGGATGCGCCGGCCAGGCCGGTGCGGTGACGAGGTTGCGGTCGGTCACGGCCTGGTCGACCGGGATGCCCATGTACTCGGCGCCTGCCAGTTCCACCTCGACCTGGCAGGCCGGGTAGGCCGACACCTTGCGGCCCTTGATGAGGCCCGTGGCCGCGAGCAGCTGCGCGCCGTGGCAGACGGCGGCCACCGGCTTGTCGGTGGCGAGGAAGTGGCGGGCGATCTCGACCACGCGGGGGTGCATGCGCAGGTACTCGGGCGCGCGGCCGCCGGGGATCACGAGCGCGTCGTAGGCCTCGGGGCGCACGTCGTCGAAGGTGGCGTTCAGCGTGAAGCGGTGGCCCGGCTTCTCGCTGTAGGTCTGCGCGCCTTCGAAATCGTGGATGGCGGTGTGCACCCAGTCGCCGGCCTTCTTGTCGGGCGCTACCGCATGCACGGTGTGGCCGACGGCCAGCAGGGTCTGGAACGGCACCATGGTTTCGTAGTCTTCGGCGTAGTCGCCGCAGAGCATCAGGATCTTGCGAGCCATCGGGTTTGTCTCCTTCGGATGAGGTGTAGCGAAACCGGCCGGCGCAGGGTGCGCGCCGGCCGTCGCCGCATTATTCGAAGGGGGCGGGCGCAGCGGGTAGCAGCGGGCTGTGATGCCGCTGCGGTCGCTATTTGACCGAGCCCGCGGTCAAGCCCTGCACCATGTAGCGCTGCATCCACGCGAACAGGATGGCGACCGGGACCACGGCGCAGATGGCGGCGGCCATCACCAGCTCCCACTGCACCACGTACTGGCCCGCGACCATGTTGGTGACGAGCACGGTCAGCGTCTGCTTCTCCGTGGAGCGGATCAGCGTGTAGACCACGGCGAACTCGTTCCAGGCATTGACGAAGGTGACCAGCGCCGTGACCGCCATGGCCGGCAAGGCCAGCGGCAGGAACACCTTGCAGACCGTGCGCACCGGGCCCGAGCCTTCGAGCCAGGCCGACTCTTCCAGGTCGCGCGGAATGGTCTCGAAGTACGAGGTCATCATCCAGACGGCAAAGGCAATGCCGAAGGCGCCATAGGCCACCACCACGGACAGCCGCGAGTCGGTCATGTTGCCGCCCTCGAACCAGGGCAGGCTGGCCGCCATCTTGAACAGGCCCACCACCAGCAGCACGGGCGAGATCATCTGCGTGATGAGCAGGAACTGCCGGTAGCCGCCCTGGCCGCGAAACTTCAGGCGCGCCAGCGCGTAGGCGGAAGGCACGCTCACGGCAATCGTCAGCACCGTGGCGGAGAGCGACACCAGCAGGCTGTTCAGCAGCGCGCGCCCGAAGCCGGTCTGGGCCCACATGGCGGAGAAGTTGCTCCACTGCCACTGCTGCGGCAACCAGCGCGCCGGATAGACGTAGATCTCGGACGCCGGCTTGAGCGCCGTGAAGAACATCACCGCGAGCGGAAAGACGACCACGGCCACCAGCGGCGCGAGCAGCAGCCAGCACCAGAGGCTGCGCACGAGTTTGTCGGGGCGGATCATGCGGCGGCCTTCGCGGACTGGCGCTTCTGCAGGCGCAGGTAGAACACGGTGAAGGCCAGCAGCAAGGCCAGCATCACGAGCGAGATGGCGGCTGCCTCACCGGGGCGGCCCAGGCGGAAGCCCAGCTGGTACAGCCAGGTGACGAGGATGTGCGTGGCGTTGTCCGGCCCGCCCTGCGTCATGATCCAGATGATGGGGAACGAGTTGAAGACGTAGATCACGTTCAGCACGATCGCCATGTGGATGAAGGGCTTGAGCAGCGGCAGCGTGAGCCGACGGAACTGCTGCCAGCGCGACGCGCCTTCGATGCCGGCCGCTTCGTAGATGTCCTGCGACACCGACGACAGGCCACCAAGAAAGATGGTGACGGTGAAGGGGATGGACACCAGGATGCCCACGCCCACCTCGACCCAGAACGCGAGCTGTCCGTCTGCCAGCCAGTTGATCGGCTCCTGGATGATCCCGACCATCGCGAGGCTCGCATTGACCATGCCGTACTGGCCGTTGAAGGACCAGGTCCAGACGATGGCCGTCATGGTCAGCGACACCGCCCAGGGCAGCATCACGATCGTGCGCGCCACGCCCCGGCCATAGAAATCCTGTTGCAGGATGAGTGCGATCGGCACAGCGCACAGCACCGCACCGCCGACCACGCACACGGTCCATTGCACCGTGCGCCACACCACATGGGCGAACACCGGATCGGTGAACACGGTGCGAAAGTTGTCCAGGCCGTTGAAGGCCCGCAGCAGGCCGAAGCGCGAGATGTCGTGCACCGACTGGAACACCAGGGTGGACAGCGGGTAGGCCAGGATGAAGAGGGTCAGCAACAGGCTCGGCGCAATCAGCCCCCAAGCCAGGGCAGGGCCTCGAACGGGATTCTGCATAGGGCAATTCGATCGGATAGGCGTGGTTGGGCGTGGTGCGACACGCGGGAAGCTGGCGCAGCCCAGGGCTGCGCCCCGGGGCTTGCTTGCTTACTTCTTGTTGAGCTTGGTGTTGGCCTCGGCCGCGGCCTTGTCCAGCGCCGCCTTCGGTTCCGCCTTGCCCTGGTAGATGGCCTGCAGCGCGTTGGTGACGGCCTGCGCCGAGTCTTCCCAGCCGGCGACCAGCGGGGCGAAGCGCGCGTTGGGCAGCAGGGTCACGAACTCGGAGAGCACCGGGTCGTCCTTGAATACGGGGTCGTTGGCGACCTCGCGCGTCACCGGCATGAAGCCTTCGCCCTGGTCGAACTTCAGCCGCGCGGTTTTCGAGAACATGAAGTTCAGGAATTTCTGGGCGGTTTCCTTGTTCTTCGAGGTCTTGAACATCATGATCGAATCGGTCACGCCGAAGGTGATGTCCTTGCCGCCGTTGGGCACGCCGGTGATGCCGTATTTCAATTGCGGCGCGTCCTTGGCGATTTCCTTGGCCAGCGGCGGCAGCGAAATGACCATGCCCAAACGCCCCTGCTTGAACAGGTTGTGCAGGTCGTAGCGCGTGTTGCCGGCCACGCCGGGCTCGGTCAGGCCCTGGTCGATCATGCTCTTGTAGAGCGTGGCGGCTTTCACGCCGGTCGGGGAATTGAAGGCGGCCTTGTTGCCGGCATCGAGCACGTCGCCGCCCATGCTCCACAGCGCGTAGTAGAAATAAGTGTCGGTATCCAGATCCTTGCCCTGGATGCCATAGCCATAGGCGCCCGTGGCCTTGATCTTTTTCGCGGCGGCAATCACGTCGTCCCAGGTCTTGGGGCCATTGGGAAAGCCTGCCTTGCTCAGCATGTCCTTGTTATAGAACATCGCGCGCACGCTGGCCGCAATAGGCAGCGCATAAGGCTTGCCATTGATATTGCCGGCTTTCAGGAATGCCGGAATGAATTGGTCCTTGAACGCCGCATTGGCGTAATTGTCGACCGGCTCCACCAGGCCGTCGTTCACGAAATCGCCCACCCAGCGGGTCGCGACGTGGGCCAGGTCGGGTGGGTTGTTGCTGGCGATTTCCGCCTGCAGTTTCTGCTGCATGTTCTCCCAGCTTCCCACCTCGACCTTGACCTTGTCTCCCGGGTTGGCCTTTTCGTAGTCCCGGGCCAGCGCCTCCAGCCAGGGGCGCGTGTTGTCGCTGTAGCTGGACATGGCGATGCGGATATTTCCTGCCTGGGCCGTGAGGGAGGAAAGACCCAGAAGAATTGCGCCTGCCAATAGAGTTTTATTTCGGTTTTTCATATTTAATTCCTCGTAAAGTGATTGGAAATGAATTAAATCTACGCCTGACTATGCTGCGATCAATGCTTTCGCTTTTTTATCTTACGAGTCGGTCGAATGGCGCCATAGATAGAGCTAACCCTTGATTTCTAAAAAACAGAACCCTGCCTGCGAAATATTGAAGGCCAAATTCCAACGGCGTCCTGTACGCTTCAAAATTCGAGCTCGAATTGCGCGCGGTAATTCATTGCCGCCCGGTCGGGAGAGGTATTGGCAATTCACAGGGCGCATTGCGTGGACACATCAATTTCGACTCCGTCTTCGAGTCATCCCCGCGCGCCGTCCCGGCGCGTGACGCTGGTCACGGGCGCCGCGGGCGGCATCGGCCAGGCCCTGTGCCGCCGCGTACTGCAAGCCGGCGACCGGCTGATCGCGCTGGACCACGACGCGGGCGCACTGGAAGGCCTGGGGGCCGTGTTGGCCGGGCAGGGCGTGAGTGCCGACGACCTGGCGCGGCTGCATCCCCTGGTCGCGGACGTCACCGACTGCGCAGGCCTGTGCGACAAGGTGGCCACGGCCGTTGCGGCTGTCGGCCCGGTGGACGTGCTGGTGTCGAACGTGGGCGCCGCGCGCGGGCCGACGGTGCGCAAGACCACGCCGCAGGACTGGCAGGCCGACATCCAGCTCAACCTGAATGGCGCGTTCCATTGCGTGGAGGCGGTGCGCCACGCCATGGTCGAGCGCCGCAGCGGGCAGCTGGTGCTCATCGGCTCGGTCAACGCGCTGACCACGCTCGGCCACCCGGCCTACAGCGCGGCCAAGGCCGCTTTGGTCAGCTACACCCGGTCGCTCGCCATGGAGCTGGGCGCCTACGGCATCCGCGCCAACATCGTGCTGCCGGGCACCGTCAAGACGCCCGCCTGGCAGGCGCGGGCCGACAAGAACCCGCAGGTGTTCGAGCAGCTGAAGAAGTGGTACCCGCTGGGCGACTTCGCGACACCCGACGACGTGGCCGATGCCGTGCTCTTCCTGGCGTCGCCCGCCGCGCGCGTCATCACGGGCGTGGCGTTGCCGGTGGACGCGGGCCTCATGGCGGGCATCCTGCCCATGGCCCGCGAGATCACGGTCGAAGACTACTGAG
The DNA here is from genome assembly GCF_059423125.1 of Variovorax sp. GW531-E2. Lineage (NCBI taxonomy): Bacteria > Pseudomonadati > Pseudomonadota > Betaproteobacteria > Burkholderiales > Comamonadaceae > Variovorax > Variovorax sp. GW531-E2. The sequence goes on from NZ_JBWKXQ010000098.1 coordinate 7,474, forward strand.
CCAGCGACTCACTTCCACAAAGACAAGGAGACCCCATGGCTCAGGTTCAACTCAAGCAACTGCGCAAGGATTTCGCGGGCGTGCCCGTCGTGCACGGCATCGACCTGGACATTGCCCACGGCGAGTTCGTCGTGCTGGTCGGCCCCTCGGGCTGCGGCAAGTCGACGCTGCTGCGCATGATCGCGGGGCTGGAGCCCATCAGCGGCGGCGAGCTGCGCATCGGCGGCGCGCGCGCCAACGACCTGTCGCCGCAAAAGCGCAACATCTCGATGGTGTTCCAGAGCTATGCGCTCTACCCGCACCTGTCGGTCTACGAGAACATCGCCTTCGGCCCGCGCACGCGCGGCGAGGTCGAAAGCGACTTCCGCCCGCGCATCGAAAAGGCCGCCAGCCTGCTCAACCTCACGCCGTACCTGGATCGCCTGCCGCGCGCGCTCTCGGGCGGACAGCGCCAGCGCGTTGCCATGGGCCGCGCCGTGGTGCGCGAGCCCGCGCTGTTCCTCTTCGACGAGCCGCTGTCCAACCTGGATGCGCAGCTGCGCGTGCAGATGCGCGCCGAGATCAAGGCCTTGCATCAGCGCCTGGGCAACACCATGGTCTACGTCACGCACGACCAGGTGGAAGCCATGACCATGGCCGACCGCATCGTCGTGATGCGCGCGGGCCGGGTGGAGCAGGTCGGCGCGCCGATCGAGCTCTACGACCGCCCGGTCAATCGCTTCGTGGCGGGCTTCATCGGCTCGCCCGCCATGAACTTCACGCAGGGGCAGGTGCATCGCGCACACGGCCGCACCTGGCTCGCGCTGCCTGACGGGCAGGCCTGGGACCTGCCGACTTCCGGGTGCACGCCGCTGCTGGCCGATGGACAGCACGTGCTGCTGGGGCTGCGGCCCGAGCATCTGCAGTTGGCCCCCGAGGGCCTGGCGCTGCGCGTGATCCTCACGGAGTCGACGGGCGACAAGACGCAGATCTACGGCACCGTGGCGGGCAGCGAGACGCCCTGGTGCGTCTCCGTGCACGACCGCGTGGCCCTCAAGCCCGGCGACCTCGTGCACCTGCAGGTCCGCGAGGCCGCATCGACCCATTGCTTCGACGCGCAGACCGAGCGCCATGTGGGCGTCGCGGCCCCGGCGCCGGCCGGGTACAGGCCGTCCGCGTCCAGCGTGGACGCGCGTGCCGGCGGCAGCGAAGGCCAGCGCCACGCCGCGTCGATCGCGTATTCGTACGGCTAGGCCATGCGCAACCATTGCATGTCCGAAGTCGAAACGGGCAACCACATCGGCGGGCGCTGGTCGACCACCGTCGACACCCTGCCGGTGGTCAACCCGGCCAACGGCGACACCATCGCCACCGTGCCCCGTTCGGGCCGCGAAACGGCGGACGAGGCAGTGGCCGCCGCCAAGGCCGCGGCCAAGGCGTGGGCCGCCACGCCCGTGTTCGAGCGCGCCGCGATGTGCATGGCGATCGCGGCCGAGATCGATGCCGCGCGGGAGGCCCTCGCGCACACGCTGTCGTGCGAGCAGGGCAAGGTCCTGGCCGAGGCGCTCGGCGAAGCCGCCAAGGCCGCCGACGGCTTCCGGCTTGCCGCCGAACTCGTCAAGCAGATGGGCGGCAAGACGCTGCCGGCGGAAGACCCGGGCAAGCTCGTCATGACGCTGCGGCAGCCGCGCGGCGTGTATGGCGTCATCACGCCCTGGAACTTCCCGGTCAACATCCCGGTGGAATACCTCGCCCCCGGCATCGCCACCGGCAACACCCTCGTCTGGGTGCCTGCGCCGTCCACCGCGCTCGTGGCCTGCGCGCTGATGGCAGTCATCGAAAAGGCCGGTCTGCCCGCTGGCGTTCTCAACCTGGTGATCGGCGAGGGCGCGACCGTGGGCGATGCGGTGGTCGTGCACCCGGACGTGACCGCCATCGCCTTCACCGGCAGCACCGCGACGGGCCAGCGCATCGCCGAGCGAGGCGCCGGAAAGCCCCTGCTGCTCGAACTCGGAGGCAACGGACCCCTGATCGTTTTCGAGGATGCCGACCTCGATGCCGCAGCCGCTGCAGCGGCAGGCGGCGCGTTCTTCAATGCAGGGCAGGTGTGCGCGGCGACAGGGTGCGTGCTGGCCCATGCCAGCGTGGTCGACCGCCTCTGCGACAAGCTGGTCGCCAAGGCCGCCGAGCAGGTGCTGGGCGATCCCTTGCATCCCGCCACGACCATGGGGCCGCTCAACAACGCCCAGGTGGCGGCCAAGGTGCGCGCGCATGTGGACGAGGCCGTTGAACAGGGTGCACGCGTGCTGTGCGGCGGCCGCGCGCGGCCGGACCTGGGCAGCGACCTCTTCTTCGAGCCGACCGTGGTGCGCGACGTCACGCCCGACATGCGGCTGTGCCGCGAAGAAACCTTCGGCCCGGTCGTGCCAGTCATCGCCTTCCAGGACGAAGCGCAGGCCCTGGCGCTGGCCCTGCAGAACGACTACGGACTCTCGGTGGGCGTCTTCACCCAAGACATCGGCCGCGGCATCGCCATGGCCAAGGCGATCCCCGCCGGCATCGTCAACATCAACGCGGGCACCACCTGGTGGGAAATCCACCTGCCCTTCGGCGGCGGCTGCGGCAAGAAGAGCGGCATCGGCCGGCTGGGCGGCATGCACACGCTGGAGGCGATGACCGATGTCAAGATGATCACGGTCACGCTGCCGGGTTGAGCCCTTCGATGCCGACGATCCCGCGCGCGGGGACTACTCCGGCTTTCCCCTGGCGGGCGTGCGAGCGGCGGTGGCGCGCCCCGGCTTCACGGGCCGCTGCCACCCCTGCATGTAGGCGATCAGCGACTGCGACAGGTGATTGGCCGCGAGCGACAGCCGCCGGGAATAGCTCGCGACCAGCGTGGCGCGCGCCGAGCGCAGCGACGCATCGGTGAGCGGAATGGCCACCACCTTGCCGGCCTCGATCAGCGGCGCGACCACGTCGCTCGGCTGGAAGGTGATGAGGTCCGACTCCGCGACCAGCCGGCTCGCGAAGGACAGCGAATTCGTCTCGACTGCGATGTTCAGCTTGAACTTGCCCTTGGAGCTGACGCGGTCGACCAGTTGGCGCAGGCCGAAGGAGCGGTCGGGCAAGGCCAGCGGCGCGTCGGCGACTTCCGCGAGCGTGCAGCTGCGCTGTTGTGCCAGGGGGTGCTGCGTCGAAGCGATCACGCACAGTGGCTGCTCGATCTTCTGCAGCTCGATGAGGTCGGGGCGCGGCGAGGCGCCGAACAGGATGCCCAGGTCGTACTTGTGCTCCGCCACCGACTCGCCCACCGCATGCGAGCCCATGAGATCGAGCGAGAAGGTGATGCCCGGGTGCGTCCGGATGAAGCTCGGCATGAAGCTGGTGAGCAGGCCGTGCAGGATGCCTTCCACGCAGCCCACCCGCACGTGGCCCTTGGCCAGCGTCTCGTACTCGTGGATCTGGCCCTTCAGGTCGGCCAGCTGCGTCTTGTTGTCCTGCGCATAGCGCAGCAGCAGTTCGCCGGCTGCGGTCAGCGCCATGCCGCGCGCGTGGCGCTCGAAGACGGGCACGCCCAGTTCGTCTTCCAGCAGCGCGATCTGCCGGCTCACGGCGCTCTGGGCGACGAAGAGCTTTTCCGCCGCCACGCGCACGGAGCCAAAGGCCGCGACCTCGTAGAAGTACCGAAGGGTGGTGGATTCGATCATGCGTGCACTCTACGGGATGGCGGGGAAGGGGCGCGGCGACGCTCAGTTCGCGGCGCGTGGCTGCCGTGTCAGCATGCGCCCCGCGCGCGCGAGCACGCGCGCCTCGTTCGCCCCACGATATGCGAGCACGCCGTTCACGAACACGCGTTCGATCCCTTCGCTCACGCCCAGCGGCTGGTCGTAGGTGGCGGTGTCGGTGATGGTCTCGGGGTCGAACACCACCACGTCGGCCATGGTGCCGACGCGCAGCAGGCCGCGATCGGCGATGCGCAGGTTGCGCGCCGTCATGCCCGTCATCTTGTGCACCGCCTGCTCCAGCGTGAAGAGCTTGCGCTGGCGCCAGTAGCGCGCGAACACACGCGGGAACGCACCCCACAGCCGCGGGTGCGGATGGCGGTCGTGCGGCAGGCCGTCGCTGCCGATCATGCTGCGCGGATGCGCGATGACGCGCTCCACGTCTTCTTCCTGCATCAGGAAATAGCAGGCGCCGCCAGGCTTCAGGCGCAGGCTGGCCTCCTGCTCGGTGGTGCCCCATTCGCGTGCGATGTCGGCGATGAGGCGCCCGGTCATCTCCGGGTGGGGCTCGGACCAGGTCAGCAGCACGTCGATGACGCCATCCACCATGTCCTCGCGCAGCACGGTGGAACCGGCCACGTAGGGATAGACGTCCATCGCGATCTCCTGGCGCTGCGACAGGGCGTCGATCAGCGGCAGGGTCTCCTTCGTGCGGCCCCAGTTGGCCGGGCTTGCGCACTTGTGGTGCGAGATGATCAAGGGCACGCCGGCCTCGAACGCCGAGTCGCCGGCCTCGTGCATCGCCTCGATGATCTGCTGCATCTCGCTGCGCAGGTGCGTGGCGTAGACGCCGCCATGGCGTGCCACGACGCGCGCAAGCGCGGTGACCTCTTCGGCCGGTGCTGCAAACGCTTCTTCGTAAAACAGCCCCGACGACAGGCCGTGCGCGCCCGCGGCCATGCAGTCGTCGAGCAACGCGGCCATGTGCGCCAGTTCATCGCCGTTCGCGGGCCGGTCGAGTGCCTGCATCGCCGCGAAGCGCAGCGTGGTGTGGCCCACGAGCGCAGCCACGTTGAGTGCGGGCTGCGTCGCATCGACGGCGGCGCGGTACTCGGCCATGGTTGCGTGCTTGAACGAGTCCGCGCCCAACAGCGTGAGCGGCGGCTTCGATTGCGGCGTGCGGTACGGCGCCAGCGAGATGCCGCAGTTGCCCGTGACCACGGTGGTGATGCCCTGCGACACCTTGGGCAGGCACAGCGGGTCGCGCAACACGATGGCATCGTCGTGCGTGTGTGCGTCGATGAAGCCGGGCGCGATCACCTTGCCGCGGCAATCGACCACGTCGACGTCCGCGATGTCCAGCCCTTCAGGCAGCCGTGTGCGCAGGCCTTCGCCGAGCGCGAGGATGCGGTCGCCCTGCAGCAGCACGTCGCCGGGCCACGAGGGGCCGCCCGAGCCGTCGACCACGAGGCCGCCTTCGAGCAGCGTCGCGCTGTTCTTCTGTGTGTTCATGGGGGAATGCGCCGCCTTGCTCAGAAATGGATCACGACCGCATCGCTCACGCGGTAGTCGTTTTCGACCACGGGCATCCAGTGCCACTTGTCGAAGGTGGTGCAGGGGTGCGAGATGCCCAGGCCGACACGGTCGCCGACGACCGGTGCCTGCGCTTCGTCATTCGCGTCCCAGCGCAGGTAGGCATGCTGGTCGTTCAGTGCCGTGACCTTCCAGCTGGCGGGCACCGCATGCGACTGCAATGCACCGCGTGCTGCATGCGCAATGGGGATGGGCATGGACATGTCGAAAGAGATGTCGCGCTTGCCCACCGAGAGAATCGCCAGCCCCGGCTCCGGCCGCGACTGCACGTTGGCCCAGACCTCCATCGCCGGCGTCAGCCCTTCGCCGCACTCGCACCCCATGCGCTCATCCGCCACATTCACCATGCGCTTGTAGAAGCCATGGTCGTGCGTGACGTAGCAGCCCGAGCGCAGCAGGCCGCGCACTGGCGAGCCCAGTGCGGGCTTCAGGCGCCCGGCAACGAGGTCGAAGATGGCCGAGCCGCCGGCCGAGACCAGCACCTCGTCGGTCTCGAAGAGCTGCTGCGTGTCGCAATGACGCGCGACGGCTTCGATCCGGTCCATCAGGGCCTTGGCAAAGGCCGTGTCCTGCTCGGTGGACCCGGTGGCATTCAGGCCTTCGTAGCTCTCGATGCCCACCAGCTTCGCGGCACCGCTGGCACGCACCGCGCTCGCCACGGCGACCGCTTCCGCATGCGTGCGGCAACCGGTGCGTCCGCCGTCGATGCCGACCTCGAGCATGACCTCGAAGGGCACGCTCGCAGGATGGCGCTTCGACCAGTCTTCGATCAGCGCCAGCTGCGCGATCGAATCAATCAGGAACACGACGCGCAGATCGGCATGGTCGGCCAGCAGCAGCTGGATGCCCGCGAGGTCTTCATCGCTCACGACCTGGTTGGCGATCAGCGTGCGGCGCGCACCTGCGGCCACGCCCACGGCCAGCTGCGTGACGGTGGCAAAGGTCAGGCCCCAGGCGCCGGCGTCGAGCTGGCGCTGGAACAGCTGCGGCGACATGGTGGTCTTGCCGTGCGGCGCGAGGTCGATGCCCCATTCGCGCACGCGCGATTGCATCCATTGGAGGTTGTGTTCCAGCGCCTCGCGCTTGAGTACGGCCAGCGGCAGCGGCAGGTCGCCGGCCAGCACGTGCCAGCCGGCGGCGCCGACTTCGCTGCGCAGGCGCGGCGGCTGGGTGCGCGGGTAGCCTTTGAAACGATCGCTCAGCAGCGGGTCGATGAGGTCGTGAGAGGAGGGCAGGGTGTTCATTGGAGCTCTCGGTTCATGAGGGTTGTCGCGTGGTCGTGGAACACCGCGGAACCGGCTTTGCCGGGCCGCTGGTGTTGCCCCCTGCAAGGGGGTTGGCGAAGCGACACGAAGTGCGCGAAGACTGGGGGTGAGTCATGGCGTTCGGATGCAGGCGCTGTAGTGTCCGGGAGAAAGTTCGTCGAGCGTGGGCACCGTCTGTGCACAGGCCTCGATGGCATG
>NZ_JBWKXQ010000099.1:0-13828 GCF_059423125.1 Variovorax sp. GW531-E2
GGGCGGGCCGCCGGCAGGAAACCGGGCTTCCTGCTACGCTCCCGGACGGCCCGCCTGCCCCTGGCGGGCTTTTTTCTGCGCTGCTGGTTTCCCCATGGTTTTTCCCCTCATCACCGACCCGTCGTTCTACGCGGTCGCCGTCCCCGCCGTGCTGCTGCTCGGCATCAGCAAGAGCGGCTTCGGCGCCGGTTTCGGGTCGCTGGCCGTGCCGATGATGGCGCTGGCCGTCACCGTGCCGCAGGCGGCGGCGATCCTTATGCCGCTGCTGCTGCTCATGGACCTGCTCGGCCTGGCCGCGTTCCGGCGCGACTTCGACCGCTCGCTGCTCAAGTTTTTGATTCCGTTCGGGCTGGTCGGCACGGTGATCGGCACGCTGCTGTTTCGCGTGCTGTCGGCCCACACGGTGGCGGGCATCGTGGGCGTGTTCACGCTGGTGTTTTTGGCGCAGCGCCTGCTGTTTCCGCCCAAGCCCAACGACCCGCTGCCGTCGCGCGCGGTGGGCGCGGTGCTGACGACCGTGTCGGGCTTCACCAGCTTCATCGCGCATGCGGGCGGGCCGCCGATCAATGCCTACGTGATCCCGTTGAAGCTCAAGCCCGTGGTGTTCACGGCGACCATGGCGTACTTCTTCTTCGTGGTGAATCTCAGCAAGTGGATTCCCTACGCGTGGCTGGGCCTGCTCGACTTTCGCACGCTGGCCACCTCGCTCGTGCTGATGCCGATCGCACCGCTGGGCGTGTGGATCGGCATCCGCATTGCACGCCGCATCGATGCGACGTGGTTCTATCGCTTCGTCTACCTGGGCATGCTGCTGACAGGCCTCAAGCTCGTCTACGACGGCTTCCTGGCCTGAGCATGCTCAGAGCTCGACGATGCTCTTGAAGCCGCCGAAGATCATGCGTTTGCCGTCGAACGGCAGGTTCTTCATGTCCATCATGGCCTCCAGGCGCGGGTCGGCCATGACCTTCTTGTTGATCGTGTCGCGGTGCTTGCGCGACTTGTAGGTGATCCACGAGAAGGCCACGGTCTCGTCGGCCTTGAGCTTCACGCTTTGGGGAAACGACGTGAGCTTGCCGGGCTTCACGTCGTCGGCGATGCACTCCACGTACTCGAGCGCGCCGTACTCCATCCAGACCTTGCCGGCCTTGCGCGCCAGCTTGCGGTAGGCCTCGACGTTCTTGGTGGGAATGGCGACGATGAATCCGTCTACATAACGAGCCATGTCTGTTCTCCTGAATAGGGGATAGAAACGTTGAAACAGAAAAAGCGGGGGCTGCATGGCGCCGTCGCGTTCACGACGACGCCGTGTTGCCCGCCGCGCCCGGGGCCGACGCTGCTTCGTTGTTGTTGTGGGTGTGTCCCGGCGAGGCCGGGCGAAGCAGCAGGACCCCGATCAGACCCGCCGCCGCCGCGAACACGGCGCCGACCAGGAATGCCAGGTTGTAGCCACCGGTGAGCGCCAGCGGCATCTGCGCGCCTGCGGTGGCCATGGCCGTGGTGCGTGCCGCCGCGGCGCTGGCCAGCACGGCCAGGCCCAGGGCGCCGCCCATCATGAAGGCGGTGTTGACCACGCCCGAGGCCAGGCCCGAGTCGGCCGGGTCGACCTCGCTCATGGCCGCCAGCAGCACCGGGTTGAAGGCCATGCCCGCGCCCAGGCCGAGCAGCACCATGCCGGGCAGCACGTCGAGCACGAAGCTGCCGTTGACCGGCGCGCGCGCGAACAGCGCCAGCCCGAGGGCCGCGAGCCACAGCCCCGCCGCCAGCGGCTTGCGGATGCCGAAGCGCATCACGATCTTGGCCGACAGGCCCAGCGAGAACACCGCCATGATCACGTTGGCCGGCAGGAAGGCCAGCCCGATCTGCATCGGCGTGTACTGCAGCACCAGCTGCATGTACAGCGCCGAGATGAAGAACCACGCGAACATGGCCGCGGCCCACAGCACGCCGACCACGTTGGCCACCGACACGCTGCGCAGTTTGAACAGGCCCAGCGGCATCAGCGGATGCTGCACGCGCGCCTCGATGGCGATGAAGACGGCCAGCAGCACCACGGCCGCGCCGAGCAGGCCCATCGTCTGCGTGGAGCCCCAGCCCGCTTCGTTGCCGTTGACCACGCCGTACACCGCGAGCATCAGCGACGAGGTGACGGTGATGGCGCCGGCCACGTCGAGCTTCTCGCCGTGCGCATGGCCGCGTGCATTGGGCAGCAGCGCCACGCACAGCGCATACACCGCCACGCCGATCGGCAGGTTGACCAGGAAGATCCAGTGCCAGCTCAGCGTGCTCGTGAGCAGCCCGCCCAGCAGCACGCCGATGCTGCCGCCGCCCGCGCACACGAAGCCGTACACGCCCATCGCCTTGGCGCGGTCGGCCGGCTCGGTGAACAGGTTCATGATGAGCGAGAGCGCCACGGCCGACACCACCGCGCCGCCCAGGCCCTGCACCGCGCGCGCCGCCACCAGCAGGCCCTGCGAGGTCGAGACCCCGCAGGCCAGCGAGGCCAGCGTGAACAGCACCAGGCCCGCGAGGAACACGCGGCGGTGGCCGTACAGGTCGCCCAGCCGACCGCCCAGCAGCAGGAAGCCGCCGAAGGTCAGCATGTAGGCGTTCACCACCCAGACCAATGACGTCTCGGAAAAGCCGAGGTCGGTGCGGATCGAAGGCAACGCCACGTTCACGATCGTGGTGTCCAGCACGATCATCAGCACGCCCAGGCACAGCACCATCAGGGCGAGCCAGCGCTTTCGGTTGTCGAGGGTTTCGGTCATGGAAGGTGCTTCCTGCGAAGAAGGGAAAAGTAGAGAGAGAGGCGGCTCCGTGCTCAGACCAGCGCCTTGCCGCCGTTGATGAGCCACGGCGTGCCGAAGCGGTCGGTCACCATGCCGAAGCCTTCGACCCAGAAGGTCTTCTCGAACGGCATGCCGATCGAGCCGCCGTCGGCGAAGGCGTCGAAGATGCGCCGCGCCTCGGCCACGGTGTCGAGCGTGAGCGCCACGCCGAAGCCCTTCATGCCTTCGAAGGGCTGGCCCGGCATGGTGTCGGAGGCCATGAGGATGCCGTCGCCGTAGGTGAGCGACGCATGCATGATCCGCTTCTTGGCCTCGGCCGGCATCTGCTCGGTGTCGGGCGCTTCGCCGACGGTCATCATCATCTGCATGGTGCCGCGCAGCGTCTTCTCGTAAAAGCGCATGGCCTCGGCGGCGTTGCCGTCGAACGTGAGGTAAGCGTTGATGGGGGACATGAGAGTTCCTTGAATGATTGAGGTGAGTCGATGAGGGGACGAGGCGTCTACTTTTCGGTTGCGCTCTTCAGATTGGCCAGGCCCGCCTCGAAGTCCTTGCCGATCATCTGATCCATGTCGAAGAAGATGCCCATGAGCTTGGCCATGTAGGGGCTCGGGCCGTACATGGCCCAGGTGACCTGCGTGGCGCCGCCCTGCGGCTGCAGCGTGAACTCGGCCGTGTTGTGGCCTTCGAAGGGCTTGATGAAGTCGAGCTTGATTGCAACCTTCGACGCCGGCTGCGACTCGGTGATTTCCATCGTGCCCGCGCCCGCCTTGCTGTTGCCTTCCCAGGCGTAGGTCGCGCCCTTGCCGCTAGCGGCGCCGCCGTAGCTGCGCTTCATGGCCGGGTCGAGCTTCTCGTAGGGCGACCACGCGCCCCAGCGGTGGAAGTCGTCGATCAGCGGAAAGATTTTTTCGGCCGGTGCCTCGATGCGCGTGGTGCGCTCGACGCGAAAGCTGTCGGGCCGCGTGGCGCCGTAGATGAGCAGCGCGGCAATCAGCGCGAGGACGGCGAGGACGATGGTCTTGAGCATGATGAAAAAAAAGCGTGTGGGAAGAGTGAAGAACGAGCCCCCGCGCATCACGCGGCGGCCGGGTCCGCCACCAGCAGCCAGCCCACGCCGAAGCGGTCGCTGAGCATGCCGAAGCTGGTGGTGAAGAAGGTTGGGATCAGCGGCTGCATCACCTGGCCGCCATCGGCCAGTGCGTCGAACCACTTGCGGGCGTCGGCATCGCTGTCGGCCGACAGCGACAGCATGATTCCCTTGAACTCGGCCTGGCCGGAGCAGCGTCCGTCGGACAGCATGAGCTCGGTCTGGCCGATGCGCAAGACAGAATGCATCACTTTGTCAGGGCCGGGCATGCCGCCTGCGCAGCCGGCGTCGGGGTTGCCCTCGGGGCCGCCGGTGGCCGGCGCCTCGCTGTAGCGCATCAGCTGCACGACTTCGGCGCCGAGCGCCTTCTTGTAGAAGGCAATCGCTTCGTCGCAACGACCTTCGAAGGACAGGTAAGACTGGACTTTCATGGCGTTTCCTTTCGGTTGGTTCACGGGCACAACGGGTCTGCGCGAAAACAATGGAATTACTTTGTGTACACCGTCCACAAAGAATAGCAGAGATAATGGACAGTGTCCACATGGAGTCGCGATGAAGCTCAACAACGTTCCCGAAAGCCTGCCGCCCGCGCGCAGCACCTACCGCCACGGCGACCTGCGCCGTGCGTTGCTGGATGCGGGCATCGAACTGGCGCGGGACGGTGGCCCCAGTGCCGTGGTGCTGCGCGAGGCCACGCGCCGCGTGGGCGTGGTGCCGAACGCGGCGTATCGCCACTTCGCCAGCCGGCACGACCTGCTGCTGGCGGTGCGTGCCGCGGCGTTGTCGGAGGCGGCCAAGGCGATGGAAAGCGAACTCGCCGTGCTGCCCTGTGACCAGCCGCCCGCCGACTTCGCGCGCGCCCAGGTGCGCGCCATCGGCACCGCTTATCTGCGCTTTGCGCAGGCGCAGCCGGGGCTGTTCCGCACGGCCTTCGTGGTGTCGGAAGACGCGCAGGGCGACGTCGGTCCCGACGGCGCGGGCGCCAGCGGCATGAACCCGTTCGAGTTGCTGGGCGCGGCCGTCGACCGGCTCGTGGACGCGGGCCTGCTCGACCCGGCGCGGCGCCCGGGCGCCGAATACCTCGCGTGGTCGGCGGTGCACGGGCTGGCGTTGCTCATCATCGACGGCCCGCTGCGCGGGGTCGACGCAACGGCCACGCACGCGCTGGGGCAGCGCCTCATCGACATGGTGGAACGCGGCCTGTAGCCGCAGCGTCGCCGCGCTCCGGTCTCAGAGATAGATCTTCTGCAGCAGCTTGATGAGCGTCTCGCGCTCGCGCGTGCTCAGGCGGCTGCTGGCTTCGGTTTCCAGTTGCACCACGGCCTGCTCGGCCTCGCGGATGAGCGTCTCGCCGGCCGGCGTGAGGTGCAGGCCGACGGCGCGGCCGTCGTGCGGATGCGGGCGGCGTTCGATGAGGCCGCGGCCGTCGAGCGTGGCCACCAGGCTCACGAGGTTGGGCGGCAGGATGTCCAGCGTGTTGCACAGCTGCCGCGAGGTGGCGCCCGGGTTGTGCGCCAGCAGCGAGAGCACCGAGAAGTCGATCTGCTTGAGGCCGTAGGGCGCCATGCGGTCGGCGAACACGGTGCTCACGATCAGCCAGGCGCGCCGGGCGTTGTAGCCGACCAGCCCTTCGAGCACGCGGGCGTCGAGCCGGTCCGTGCGGGGCGACGGCGCAGCGGCGGATTCGGTTTTGGCGGACGGTGTTTTCGCGGGAGGAGGCATGCGGCGAGCGTAACCGCGCGTTGCTTTCTCGAACAACTAGCGCGAAGCCTCTTGTGCGGAATGCGCCAGTGCGACACCCTCACAAGCCCGCTTGACGATGCCCAGGCGCATCTCGAACTCGGGCAGCACCCAGCGCCGGAAGGCCGCCGCGGCGCGAAGGCGATCCGCATCGTCGGGCGCGGCCACTTCGATGCGGGCCCAGGCCCACGCCATCAGCGTGAGCGCGGTCACGCGCAGGAAGTCGTCCGCCACCTCGTAAGGCAGCACGGGGTTGGCGTGCGCCGCCATCGCCACCGTGGTGCCCAGGTAACGCAGCTGCGCGAGCCGGCGCTGCACGTCGGCATCGGCCTCGCGCGAGGCGTCGAGCGTGTCGCGCAACTCGAGCAGCACGGCCGACAGCGCCGCGCCGCTGTCGGGCAGCACCTTGCGCACCAGCAGGTCGATGGCCTGGATCTCGTTGGTGCCCTCGTAGATCATGGTCACGCGCGCGTCGCGCACCACCTGCTCGACGCCCCATTCGCGCACGTAGCCGTGGCCGCCGAACACCTGCAGGCAGTCGCTCGCGCCGTGGAAGGCCTGGTGCGTGCAGGCAGCCTTGAGCACCGGCGTGACCAGCGAGCACCAGCGCTGCGCGCGCTCGCGGGCCTTGGGGTCGCTGTCGTGCGTGGCGATGTCGAGCATCAGCGCGCTGCGGTAGGCCAGCGCGCGCGAGCCCTCGATCCAGGCGCGCTGGGTGTTGAGGATGCGGCGCACGGCCGGGTGCTCGGCGATCAGGTCGGCCGCCTCGCTGCCGCGGCTGGCGGGCACGGCGCCGGGTACGCGCATCTGGCGGCGCTCGGCGGCGTAGGCGTCGGCCTTCTGCCAGGCGGCGTCGAGCAGGCCGATGCCCTGCAGCGCCACGTGCAGGCGGGCCGCATTCATCATCACGAACATCGCGGCCAGCCCGCGACCGGGTTCGCCGACCAGCCAGCCGGTGGCGTCGTCAAAGCGCATGGTGCAGGTCGGGCTGCCGTGCAGGCCCATCTTTTCTTCGATCCGCTCGCAGTGCACCGCGTTGCGTGCGCCGTCGGGCAGCACCTTGGGCACGAGCGCCAATGACAGGCCCTTGGGCCCGGCCGGTGCATCGGGCAGGCGGCACAGCACGAGGTGCACGATGTTCGGCGTGAGGTCGTGCTCGCCGCCCGAAATGAAGATCTTGCTGCCGTTCACGCGCACGCTGCCGTCGGCCTGCGCCGTGGCGCGCGTGCGCACCTGGTCGAGGTCGCTGCCGGCATGCGCTTCGGTGAGGCACATGGTCGCGAGCCATTCGCCGGTCGCGATCTTCTGCAGATAGCGGCTCTTCAGTTCGTCGCTGCCGTGGTGCTTGAGGCAGGCGTACGCGCCGTGCAGCAGCCCCGGCGCCATGGTGAAGCCGTGGTTCGCGGCGCTGAGCCATTCGTAGAGGATGGCCTCGAGCACCGCGGGCAAGCCCTGGCCGCCGTCTTCGGTGGCGGCGGAGAGCGCAGGCCAGCCGCCGTCCACGAAGGCCTGGTAGGCCGAGCGAAAGCCCGGTGGCGTGACGACCTCGCCGCCATCGAAGCGGCAACCCACCTCGTCGCCCTCACGGTTCAGCGGCGCGATCACCTCGCCGACGAAGCGTGCGGCTTCTTCGAGCACCTGCGACTGCAGCGGCTCGTCGACCTCCGCGAAGGGCGCGAGGGCACGCAGGCGCGTGGGCGCATCGAGCACCGCGTTCAACAGGAAGCGGACGTCTTCGGGGCGAGGCTGGTAATGCATGGGGTTCAGGACTCGGCGGTGAAGCCGATCTTCTTGACCAGCGGACCCCAGCGTTCGTACTCGGACTGCAGCGACTTCTTCATCTCCTCGGGCGAGGAACCGTGCGCGATCAGGCCCACCGACAGCAGGCCGTCGGCCACGGCCTTGTCCTTCAGCGCGGCCTGGATCGCGGTGCTCGCGACGGCGATGGTCGCTGTCGGCGTCTTCGCCGGTGCGAAGAAGCCGAACCACTCGTCGGCCACGATCTCGGGGAAGCCCTGCTCGGTGAAGGTGGGCACGTCGGGCAGGTAGGCCGGGCGCTGCGCGCCCGAGGTGGCGAGCACGCGCAGCTTGCCGGCCTTGGCGAACGGCAGGCAGTCGCCAGCGGGCGTCAGGCACGAGGCGATCTGGCCGCCCACCACGTCGTTGATGCCGGGCAGCGAGCCGCGGTAGGGCACGTGGCGCAGGTCGGTGCCGGTGCTCAGGCCCAGCAGCGCGCCCAGGAAGTGCGGCGTGGAGCCCGCGCCCGGCGAGCCGTAGCTGGCCTGGCCGGGGTTGGCCTTGGCCCAGGCGATGTAGTCCTTCAGCGTCTTCACGCTGGCCGGCACCATCGGGCCGACGGCCAGGCCGTGCGTCATGACGGCGCCGATGGAGATGGGCGCGAAGTCTGGGATGGCGTAGCTGAGCTTGGTGTAGATGTGCGGGTAGATCGACAGCGCCGAGGCCTGCGCGAGGCACAGCACCGCGCCGTCGGCCGGCGAGGTCTTGAGCGTGTCGAGCGCGATGCGCCCGCCCGCGCCGGGCTTGTTCTCGACCACCGGGTTGGTGGCGGTGAAGGGCGTGTTGCCCAGCTTGTCCGCCACGCGGCGGGCCACGCTGTCGCCCGCGCTGCCGGCCGGGAAGCCGTAGTAGATCTTCACCTGCTGCTGCACCGCCTGGGCGAGTGCGGCAAGGGGATGCAATGCGGCGAGCGCGGCGGTGCCGCCGAGCGCCGCCGTGAATTGGCGTCGGGTGGTCATGGTCTTGTCTCCTGGTTGTCTGCGGGGGCGGGAATCAGCGCGGCGCCATGCGCAAGGCGCCGTCGAGGCGAATCACTTCGCCATTGAGGTGGCCGTTGGTGACGATGTGGCAGGCCAGCTCGGCGAACTCCGACGGCTTGCCCAGGCGCGGCGGGAACGGGATCGACGCGGCCAGCGAGTGCTGCACGGCCTCGGGCAGCTCCAGCAGCAGCGGCGTGGCGAAGAGGCCCGGCGCCACGGTGCACACGCGGATGGCGTGCTGCGCGAGGTCGCGCGCCATCGGCAGGGTCATGCCGACGAGGCCGCCCTTCGACGCGCTGTAGGCCTGCTGGCCCACCTGGCCGTCGAAGGCCGCGACCGAGGCGGTGAAGAGCATCACGCCCTTTTCGCCGTTGTCGAGTGCGTCGAGCTTCGCGCAGCGCGCTGCGAAGAGGCGCGCCATGTTGTAGCCGCCGATCAGGTTGATGTTGACCACGCGCACGAAGTCCTCGAGCGGCGCCGGGTTGCCGTCCTTGCCGACGATGCGCTTGGCACTGCCGATGCCGGCGACGTTCATCAAGATGCGTGCGGGACCGTGTGCGGCCTGTGCCTTGTCGAGCGCGGCGTTCACGCTGTCGGTGTCGGTGATGTCGCAAACGCAGGCAACGCCGCCGATCTCGGCGGCCACTTTCTCTGCGAGCGCGGCGTTGCGGTCGAGTACCGCGACCTTGGCGCCCAGGCGTGCGAGTTCGCGCGCGGTGGCCTCGCCGAGGCCCGAGGCGCCGCCGGTGACGAGTGCGGCTTGTCCTTCGATCTTCATGGGTTGTCTCCTGAATGGGTTAGCGGGGCTTGAGCGTGAAAGGCAGCGTGTCGGCGTGCAGCGCGTCGGCCAGTGCGGCGCGGTGCTTGAGCACGGCGCGCTGGTTGATGGAGCCCTTGTCGGTCACTTCGCCCTTGTCGATCGACGGCGGCTCGGCCATCAGGTGCAGCCGCGCGATGCGGTTGGCGCTGCCGGTGGCGCCGGCCGCGAGCGTGTCCACCACCTGCTGGAAGTGCACCTGCACGGGTGCGCTTTCGAGCACCTGCTGCAGCGGGGCGTCGGCGGGCAAATCGCAGAGCTGGCGCACCTTCTGCGTCGGGAAGATCAGCGCGCCGACTTCCTTCAGGTTGATGCCCGTGAGCACCGCGTCCTGCACATAGGGCGAGCCGGCCGCGATGATCTTCGCGCGCAGCGGGCCCACGCTCACGAAGGTGCCGGTGGCGAGCTTGAAGTCTTCGGCGATGCGGCCGTCGAAGCGCAGGCCGCGGTGGATGTCGCGGTCGTCGATCCACTTCACCGCGTCGCCGGTGGAGAAGAAGCCTTCGTCGTCGAAGGCCTCGGCGGTGGCCTCGGGCGCACGCCAGTAGCCGGGCGTGATGTTGGGGCCGCGGTAGCGCACCTCGGTCTTGCCGTCGACCTCGATCAGCTTGAGCTCGATGCCGGCGGCCGGCAGGCCCACGTCGCCCGACTTCACGTCGGGGCCGGTCACGTACAGCGCGAAGGGACCCGACTCGGTCATGCCCAGGCCGGTGCCCATCACGATGCGCTCGCCGACTTCCGACTCCTGCGTGCGGTGCAGGCTGTCCCACACGGGCTGCGCAAGCGCCGCGCCCGAGTAGAAGAACATCTTCACGCGCGACAGCAGGTTGCGGCGCAGCACGGCGTCGCTTTCCATCGCGTTGGCGATGGCCTCGAAGCCGGTGGGCACGTTGAAGTAGATGGTGGGCGCGATCTCGCGCAGGTTGCGCAGCGTCTCGGCCATGCCGGCGGGCGTGGGCTTGCCGTCGTCGATGAACAGCGTGCCGCCGTTGTCCAGCACGATGCCCACGTTGTGGTTGCCGCCGAAGGTGTGGTTCCAGGGCAGCCAGTCGACCAGCACGGGCGGCTCGTCGCCCAGGGCGGGAATCGACTGGCGCAGCTGCTGCTGGTTGGCGCACCACATGCGGTGCGTGTTGATCACCGCCTTGGGCATCTTGGTCGAGCCCGAGGTGAAGAGGAACTTGGTGATGGTGTCGGGGCCGGTGGCCTGCATCGCCGCATCGATGGCGGGCGTGGCCGGCGTGGCGGCGAGCACGTCGAAGCGCGTGGTGGCGCGGCCTTCGAGCGTGCCTTCGGCGAGCACGACCTCGGTGCCGGCGGGCACGGTGGCCGCGATGGCCTTGGCGAAGCGCGCGGCGTCGGCCGCGAACACCAGGCCGGGCGTGAGCGTGTCGATGACGTGGCGCAGCTTGTCGTAGTCCTGGCTCACGATCGCATAGGGCGGCGACACGGGGCAGTAGGGCACGCCGGCGTAAAGGCAGCCCAGCGCGAGCAGCGCATGCTCGATGCCGTTCTCGCTCAGGATCACGACCGGGCGCTCGGCGTTCAGGCCGCGATCGAGCAGGGCTTGTCCGATACCGCGCGCTTCTTCCAGCGCCTGCGCGTAGCTCACGCGCAGCCAGTCGCCGGTGCGGCCGTCGGGCAGGCGCTCACGGCGCGCGATGAAGGTGCGATCGGGTGCCACCTGCGCCCAGTGCGCGAGCCGGTCGGTCATGCGCTCGCGGTAGGCCTGCAGCGGCGTCTCGGCCGTGAGGTAGCGCGTGCCCGGCGCGCCGTCGCGCAGCACCGCGCGCGTCACGCCGAAGGCCAGCGGGCGGTAGCGGACGGCGGTCATCCCTTGCTCACTTTCGCGCCGCGGCCTTCGAGGAAGTCGCGCACGCGTGCCTTGGCTTCGGGCGCGGCCTGGACGATGCCCGACATCAACGCCTCGGTGAAGAAGCCGTGGTCGGCCGACTGCTCGGAGATGCGCGGCAGGGCGTGCATCAGCGCGTAGTTGGTGAGCGGCGCGTTGGTGGCGATGCGCTTGGCGAGCTCCAGGGCCTTGTCGAAGGCGGTGCCTTCGTCGACCAGGTACTGCGCGAAGTTGGCGCGCTCGCCGTCTTCGGCGTTGTAGACGCGGCCGGTCATCATCATGTCGGTCATGCGGGCCACGCCGATCAGCTTGGGGATGCGCACCGAGCCGCCGCCGCCCACGAAGATGCCGCGCGAGCCTTCGGGCAGCGCGTAGAAGGTGGAGCGGTCGGCCACGCGGATGTGGCAGGCGCTGGCCAGCTCGAGCCCGCCGCCGACCACCGCGCCGTGCAGCGCGGCCACCACCGGCACCGGGCCGTGCTGGATCAGGTCGAGCGCGCTGTGCCACAGGCGCGAGTGCTGCATGCCCTGGCCGGCGTCGCGCTCCTTGAGCTCGCTCAGGTCCAGGCCGGCGCAGAAATGCGGGCCCTCGCCGTCGAGCACGGCGGCGCGCACGGTGGCGGGCAGGGTCTCGAAGGTGTCGCGCAGCGCGAGGATCAGGCCGTCGGACAGTGCGTTGCGCTTGGCGCCGCGCGTGAGACGAACGATGGCGACGTCGTCGCGGATGTCGAGGTGGAGGTCTGGATTGGTCATGATGGTGTGCGGGGTTGCGTTGGATTATGGTTATGAGAAATAATCAATTCAAGGCATTGGAGCCTCCCGAAACCTAGGGACTTACCCGAACCGGAGACAACGACATGGACCCACGGAACCTGATCGCGATCGACATCCACACCCACGCCGAAGTGAGCTGCTGGAACCCTTTCGACAACTACGGCGAGGAATACGACCGCGCGGCCGACAAGTTCTTCGGCTCGAACCGCCGCCCCACCATCGCCGAGAGCGTGGCGTACTACCGTGAAAGGAAGATCGGGCTGGTGATGTTCATGGTCGACGCCGAGTCGAACATGGGCCGCCGCCGCATCCCGAACGAAGAGATCGCCGAGGCCGCGCAGCAGAACAGCGACATCATGATTGCCTTCGGCAGCGTCGATCCGCACAAGGGAAAGATGGGCGCGCGCGAGGCGCGCCGGCTCATCGAGGAGCACGGCGTGAAGGGCTTCAAGTTCCATCCGACCGTGCAGGGCTATCACCCCTACGACCGCATGGCCTGGCCGATCTACGAGGTGATCGCCGAGTACAAGCTGCCGGCCATCTTCCACACCGGCCACAGCGGCATCGGCTCGGGCATGCGCTGCGGCGGCGGCCTGCGGCTGGAGTACAGCAACCCGATGCACCTGGACGACGTGGCCATCGACTTCCCCGACATGCAGATCGTCATGGCCCACCCCAGCTTCCCCTGGCAGGACGAGGCGCTGAGCGTGGCCACGCACAAACCCAACGTGTGGATCGACCTGTCGGGCTGGAGCCCCAAGTACTTTCCGAAGCAGCTGGTGCAGTACGCCAACACGCTGCTCAAGGACCGCGTGCTGTTCGGCAGCGACTACCCGCTGATCACGCCCGACCGCTGGATGAAGGACTTCGAGGCCGCCGGCTTCAAGCCCGAGGTGATGCCCGGCATCCTCAAGGACAACGCGGTGCGCCTGCTGGGGCTCGGAACCCCGGCGGCCTGAGGCTCAGGCGGCGCGCGGTGCCGCCTCGTTCCAGTGCGGCTCCCACAGCGCCGCGCCGCGTTCGAACACGGCGGCCAGTTCCTTCTTGCGGCGCTGCGCCACCGCGGTGATCAAGGCATTGCAGACCGACAGCGCCGCCGTGTACGAATCGAAGGGCGAGGCGCTGGAGGTGCGCACCAGCAGCAGGTGATCGGCCGAGGCCGCCGCGGGCGCCGTGGGGCTGTCGGTGACCATGACGACCTTCGCGCCCTTCTCGCGGAAGTAGGCCGCCGTGCGCGCGATCGCGAGCGAGTGGCGGCGGAAGGTGAGCGTGAGAAGCAGGTCGTTGTCGTCGATGCGCAGCAGCTGGTCTTCGAGCGGCAGCGCGCCCGCGCCGCCCAGCAGCCGCACGTCGGGCAGGCACAGGTTCAGGTTCAGCGCGAGGTGGCTGGCCAGCGGCAGGCCGTTGCGCTGGCCGAGCACGTGCACGCGCACCTTGCGCTGCGTGAGCAGCTTCACCGCCGCCTCGAACGCGCCCACGTCGAGCGCCGCGAAGGTGGCGGCCAGGTTGTGCTGGTCGTGCAGCAGCGCGTTGTCCAGGCAGCTGCGCACGGAGGTGTCGTCGCCGATGACCGCGTCGGCGCGCGTGGCGGGCGAGGCCAGCAGGGCGGTGACTTCGGCGCGCGCCTCCATCTGCGCCTGGGCGTAGCTCTCGTAGCCCAGCTTGGCGAGCAGCCGCACCACGGTCGAGGCGCTGGTGCCCACCTTTCTTGCAAGGCTCGTTGCAGATTCGAGCAGCCCCTGCGGGTGGTGCGCCTGCAACTCCTCGATGAGGCGTCGCTCGCTCTTGGTGAGCTTCTTGCCATAGCCCGAGATGCGCTGGTTCAGGCTGGGGGCGGCGGGGGTGTCTGCGTGCGGCATCGGAGAAACCTCATGTTTGCAACGAGTATTGCAAAAATAGGGCCTCCTTGCAAAAATGAATGCACAAATCCGGGCTGAGCCTTTGCCCGCCCGCCTTCCCCTGCAGAAAGACCTTGCCATGCGTTCCACCACCC
>NZ_JBWKXQ010000100.1:0-13088 GCF_059423125.1 Variovorax sp. GW531-E2
CGGTGGGGGCGGCGGCTTGATCTCGCTGATGATGGTCGCGTCCATCGGCTTCTTGATCAGCTCGACCGTCTGGCGCGCGAGCCCCGACACGAGCGCATAGCCCACGCCGACGTGGAACAGCACCATCACCGCGATGCCCACGGGGCCGAAGCGCGATTTCGGGTTGAAGTCCTTGCGGGAGCGCTTCATGGGATGAACTGCTCCGCGCCCACGATGCCCAGCTTGCTCACGCCCGTGCGCTGCGCCGAGGCCATCACGCCGGCCACCACCTCGTACTTGGCGCGCCGGTCGGGGCGCAGGTGCACCTCGGGCTGCACGGCCTGCGCGGCGACCTGCTCGAAGCGCCGTTCCATCTCGCCGCGGTCGGCCAGCGGCTCGCCGTTCCACTGCACGACGCTGAGCGCGTCGATGTCGATGCGCAGCACCTCGGGCTTGAGCTCGCTGGGCGGCGGGTTGCCGGTGGGCATGTTCAGGTTCACCGAATGCAGCTGGATCGGGATGGTGATGATCAGCATGATCAGCAGCACCAGCATCACGTCGATGAGCGGCGTGGTGTTGATGTCCATCATCGGCTCGTCGGAAGGCGTGCTGCTGCGCCGCCCCTGCTTCTGTTTTCTTGGCATGGCTTGCTTGTCTCGTCTCGTCTCAGTTGCGCGCGGGCGGCTCGGTGATGAAGCCCACCTTGGCGATCCCGGCCGCCTGGCAGGCGTAGATGATCCGGCCCACCGGCTCGTAGTCGGAATGCCAGTCGCCGCGGATGTGCACCTCGGGCTGCGGGTTCAGGGCCGCCACCTTGGTGAGCCGCGCCACCAGCGCGGGCGTGCCCTGCACCGGCGTGTCGTACCAGTAGGTACGGCCGCTGGCGTCCACCGAGATCACGACGGTCTCGGGCTTGCTCTCGCGCACCTCGTTGCGCTCCTTCGGCACCGCGACGGGCACCGAGTAATTGACCACCGGGATGGTGATGAGGAAGATGATCAGCAGCACCAGCATCACGTCGACCAGCGGCGTGGTGTTGATGGCCGCAATGGCCTGTTCCTCGTCTCCCCCGGAGGCCGGGATGTTCATCGCCATGGCGCGATCCGCTTGCGTGCGTGGGCGCGCGTCAGGCCGCGGCGCTGCCGGCCAGGATCACGGAGTGCAGCTCGCCGCTGAACTCGCGCACGTCGTCCATCACGGTGATGTTGCGGCGCAGGAGCCAGTTGTAGCCCAGCACCGCGGGCACGGCCACGGCCAGGCCGATGGCGGTCATGATGAGCGCCTCGCCCACCGGGCCGGCCACCTTGTCGATCGACGCCTGGCCCGCCACGCCGATGGCGGTGAGCGCGTGGTAGATGCCCCAGACGGTGCCGAACAGGCCGACGAAGGGCGCGGTGGAACCTACGGTGGCCAGCAGCGACATGCCGTTGCCCAGGCGCCGCTGCACGCGCTCGGTGGCGCGGTGGATGCACAGGTCGACGAAGTCGGCGAAGTCGACCTTGCCGCGCAGGCCGTCGTGCTTCTGCGTGGCCTGCATGCCGGCGTCGGCGATGAAGCGGAACGGGCTGCCCTCGGCCAGCCGCGCGGTGCCGGCCTGCACGGTGCCCGCGTTCCAGAACTCGTTGTCGACCGCGCGCGCCTGGCGGCCCATGCGCATCTGCTCGAGCAGCTTGGTGACGATCACGTACCAGCTGCCCATCGACATGATCGCCAGGATGGCGAGCACGGCCTTGGCGACGGCATCGCTCTGCGACCAGAGCGCGCCCACGCCGTAGGGGTTGTCGACCTTGGCTGTGGCGGTCGGTGCGGCAACCGGGGCGGCGGGCTTTTCAGGCACCGCCACGGGCGCCGGCGTGGCGGCAGCAGCACTGGCCGCGGCCTGCGGTGCGGCCGGCGTCTGGGCGCCTGCGAGTTGCGGCGCGCTGCCCAGGCCGAGGGCCAGAACAAAGGGCGCGGCCACGGCCGTCAGCCGTGCAAGGAATGTCTTCGTCATCGTTGTCTTCTCCAGAAAAATTGATTGGCTTCAGGCGCCGGCCTGCCAGCCGTGCGCCTTGTCCCAGACCGCCTGCACGCCGCTGCCCGCGCCGTCCACCACGTGGTAGCGGTCGTAGGGCGCGGCCGTCATGCAGGCGTGGTGCGGCAGCACGCGCACGCGGGCGCCCAGGGGCAGCGCGCGGAACATGGCTTGCGCTTCTTCATCACCCTCGCAGGCGATGAGGCCGTGCTCCTGGTGCAGCTCGGCCACGCACAGGCCGGGCAGCGGCACCGTGCCCTCGGCCCGGCACACCAGCCCGAAGCCCAGGCCGGCGCGAAACTCGGCCGCCGACTGGTCCTTCGACAGCGCGAGCGCGCCGGCGTCGATCAGCACGCGGCGCGAGCGCGGGTTGTGGCCGATCACCGTGGCCAGCACCGACAGCGCGATCTCGTCCACGCCGCAGATGCCGCGCGCCGCCTGGTCCAGGTCGAAGAAGGTGTAGACGCCGGGGCGCATCTCGGTGACGCCCTCGAGCGTCTGCGCGCACACGGCCGTGGGCGTGGAGCCCACGCTCACCACCTCGACCGGGATGCCGACCGCGCGCAGCCGCTCGGCCGCATGCACGGCGCCGGCGCGCTCGGCCTCGGCGATGGCGCGGATCGCCGTGCCACCCTGCACGTGGTAGCTGTGGCCCGCATGCGTGAGCACGCCGGCCAGCGCCAGCGATTCGCTGCGCTGCACCTCGCGCGCGAGCGACAGCAGGCCGTCGTCGCGCGGACCGACACCGCCGCGGCCGCCGCCCGTGTCGATCTCCAGCAGCACGCGAAAGCTGGCGCCCAGCGCCTGCGCGCGGGCGCCGGCCGTCTGCACGGCCTCGACCGAATCGGCCAGCAGCGTCACGCGCGCGCCGTGCGTGCGCTGGATGTCGTGCAGCGCCTCGATCTTGTTCGCGTCGATGCCCACGGCGTAGGTCAGGTCGGTGAAGCCGTGGCGCGCGAAGTAGGCGGCCTCGGCCACGGTCGACACCGTGAGCCCGCCGGCCTGCCCGCGCGTGGCGCGGCGCGCCACCTCCGCCGACTTGGCGGTCTTCAGGTGCGGGCGCAGCGCCACGCCGTGGCGCGCCGCGCGCTGCGCCATCGCTTCGCAATTGCGTTCGAGCACGCCGACGTCGAGCAGCAGCGCGGGCGTGGTGAGTTCGGCCAGGGGCGTCATCGGCCGGTTCCGGAGGCGATCTGCGCCATCACGGCGTCGATTTCCTCGGCCACGCGCTGAACCAGCGGCGGCAGCAGCACCAGCGTCATGTGCGCCGCGCCTTCGATGCAGGCCAGGCGGCGTTGCGTCGACAGCGCCGCATGCGCTTCCTGGAACTCGGGCCAGCGCTGCTGCACCGCGGCAATGGCCGGGTCCGCACCGGCCGGCAGCGGCTGCTGCCTGGCCCACAGCACGGCCAGCGGACGCGAGCCGAAGTCGGGCGACGCGGCCGCCTGGCGCGCGACGTGCGGCAGGCCGCGCACCTCGGCCACCATGGTGTCGAGCGCTTCGGGCGTGTAGGTCGCCTTCATCTGGCGCAGCACCTGCGGCATGTCGGCGAACAGGGCCTCGATGGGCGCCTGCTCCGGCGGCGGCGGGCCGCCGGCCTGGAAGTCCGCGCGCTTGACGCGCTCGGCCGCGAACTGCGATTCGGGCGGGTGCTCGTACATCGCGAACTGGTCGGGGTGGCTGGCGTCGAGCATCACCACGCCTGCGACCTGCTGCGGGTACAGGCCTGCGTAGACCCGGTTCAGCAGGCCGCCGAGCGAATGGCCGACGAGCACGATCGGGCCCGTCACGCCGGCGGCCTCGAGCAGCGCATGCAGGCGGTGCGCGGTGCGCTCGCCGTCGAAGGGCGCGTCGTCGGCGTCGCTCCAGCCCATGCCGGCGCGGTCGTAGCTGATCACCGGGTGCTTGGCCGCCAGCGCCTGCTGCAGGCGCGCGTAGGTCGGCGAGGCGCAGCCGCCGCCGGCCTCGATGACGAGCGTGGGCTGTGCGGCGCTGGCCGGCACGGGGCCGCTGCGCTGCAGGTGCATGGCGCGGCCGTCGATGGTGTAGAGCTCGCCGGGCGCGGCCATGTGGTGCGGGCGACCGGGTTGCTCCACGCGCGGCCAGTAGTCCAGGTCGCGCACGCGGTACGGCAGGTTGGCGAAGTCGGTGCTCAGCGAGGCCGGCGTCGACACGTACAGCACCGACTTGGCCAGGGGCCCGAACTCCGCGTGGAAGTGCTGCGCCGACTTCACGATGACCAGCTTCTTGCCCGCCAAGTCGATGCCCAGGCCCGTGAAGAGGTCCGCGCCGATGACCTGGTTGCGCTTGCTGATGAGCACGATGTCCACGCCGTCGGCCGCCTGCACCCACACGCACGGGCCCATGGGCGTGCGCACGCCCGACAGGCCGCCCTGCGAATGCGCCTCCACCACGTTCATCACGGTCACGTGCAGGTCGATCGGGTCACCCGAGGCCGGGCCGCACTTGCCGCCCAGGCGCAGCTCGAAGCTCGCGCCCACGCCCGCGTCGCGGCACAGCTGCACCGCGCCCAGGTCCCACACGCCGCCGAAGGCCACGTCGCCGATGCCGCGCTCGACCACGGCGCGCAGCATGAAGGTGCTGTCGCTGGTGGCGCCGCCGCCGGGGTTGTCGGCGGTGTCGGCGATGACCACGGGGCCGCCCTGCACGGCCATGGCTTTGGCGAGCGTTTCCTCGATCGAGAGCGAGGGCACGCCGGTCTCGTGGCGCAGGTCCCAGAAGCCGCGGCCGAGTTCTTCGGCGAGCTTGGCGGCGAGCGCGGGGTCGTTGTCGGTCACCACCCACAGCTTGGCGCCCGACTCGGGCACGTCGGCCCAAGGGAAGCCATGGCCCAGCGACACCGAGAGCACGCCCGGCAGCTTTTCGGCGTCCTGCATGCGGCGCACGAAGCCGGCCATCGGTTCGCGCGTGGTGTGCCACTTGCCGACCATGCGGCAGTCGTGCACGGCCGTCACGGGCTTCACGCGGCCCTGCGCGGTGTCGACCACGATGCGGATCAGCTCGGTCAGGCGCTCGAACGCATCGGTGTGCGGATATTCCTTGTAGCAAATGATCGCGTCGGCCGTGTTCAGCATCTTCTGCGTGAAGTGGCAGTGCAGGTCGAGCGAGACGCCGATGGGCACGTTCGGCCCGACGATCTCGCGCACGCGCGAGATCACGTCGCCTTCACAGTCGTCGTAGCCGTCGGCCACCATCGCGCCGTGCAGCACGAGGATCACGCCGTCGACCGGGCCGGCTTTGCGCAGGTCGTCCAGGATCTCGTCGCGCAGGCGCTCGTACACGCTGCGCACGGTGCGCCCCAGCGGCTGTGCGAAGGCCAGCAGGCTCTCGACCGTTTCATGGCCTTCGGCGGCCAGCTGCCGGCGCACTTCCACCGCGTACAGGCCGTAGCCGGTGGCGTCGCGCGTGCTGGCATCGCCGCGGAAGATGCCGTATTCCTCGTAGCTGCCCAGGCCGGTGGGGGCCGAGACGAAGGTGTTGGTTTCGGTGGCGAACAGGGTGGTGAAGAACTTCATGCGCGAGGCTCCTGGCGGGCAAGGTGGATGTTTCGCGAGCGCGTGGTGGCAAACAGCAGTCCCACGACCCGGCCGCCCTTGCGCTCCACGTTGAGAACCGATTTGCCCAGCTGGGCCAGCACCGGGTCGACCGAGGCGAGCGTCGCCACGTCGGCCGACAGCGGCGTCAGCACGCACGCGTGCTGGCCGTGGCGGCCCTGCACCGTGAGCTGCAATCGGCCGTCCACCAACACCATCCGCGCGGTGGCGTCGAGGTCGGGGCTGGTGTAGTCGCCGCACAGTTCGTCGGCGAGCGACGCGGCATCGGGCGCGGTCTCGGGCAGGCGCTCGAAGCGGCGCGGCTGGCCGCCTTCATGCAGCACGAAGGCATCGGGTGCGCGTTGCGGGTCGATGTCGACGGTGTCGATCACGAGGTCGTTCGTCGGCAGGTCCTGCAGGCCCAGCCACAGCTTGCCGTCGCCCTGGTTCAAGGGCCTGGCCTCGCCGGCCTGCCACGACAGCGCCAGCTTGCCGGCCACGTCCGCAAAGCCCAGCAGACCGCCGGTGGAGGGTGCGTGGTAGCGCTGGCCGGGCAGCGCGGGGAAGGCGCTGGCCAGCGGGCGCACCTCGGGCGGCGCGAGCGCGTTGCCCAGCAGCAGCTCGATCACCTTGAGGGCCAACGCCGACGGCGACACCGGCGCGCCGTTCACCATGGCGATGATGTCCAGCCCGTGGCTGGGCACGCTGATCATCTGCGACTGCGCGCCGAGCACGGCGCCCGCGTGGTGCACGATCTCGACGCCGCGGTACGGGTGGCGCGCGAGGCCGAAGCCGTAGTTCACCTTCGAGCCCGACGACAGCGTGGTGGGCGCCGACAGCAGGGCCCAGCTCTTCGCGCTGCCCACGATCTTCTCGCTGCCGTGCATGTGGGCGAGCCAGCGCAGCATGTCGTCCGCCGTCGACACCAGCGAGCCGCCGCCGTCGAGTTCGCACGGGTACAGGCCGCGGCGCCAGCCGCCGCCGGGCGCGGGCATGTACAGGCCGGCCATGCCGGGGACCACGTCCAGGTCGGTCACCACCGACGAGGTGTCGGCCATGCCGAGCGGGTCGAAGAGGCGCGCCTTCAGGAACTCGTTGAAGCTGCGGCCGCTCACGCGCTCGACGATCTTGGCCAGCAGGAAGTAGCCGCCGTTGCTGTAGACCATGTGCGTGCCGGGCTCGAAGTTCAGCTCGCTCTGGCGCGCCATGGCCGGCAGGCCCGGGCCGGGCAGCGTGAACGTGAGGCCGTGCGCAATGGCCCACAGCTCGTCGTGGCCGCGCCAGCCGCTGGTGTGCGTGAGCAGGTGGCGCAGCGTGGGGCCGTTGGCGCTCAGTTGCGGCAGCTCGGGCAGGTACTTCTGCACCGGGTCTTCCACGTCGAGAAGGCCGTCTTCCGCCAGCAGCAGCACGGCCATCGCCGTGAAGTGCTTGCTGGTGGAGGCGATGCGCATGCGCGTGGTCGGCGTGAGCGCCACGCCCATCTCCAGGCTGGCCATGCCGACGGCGCGGCGGTACAGCAGGCGGCCATGCTGCGCGATGGCCAGCACCAGGCCGGGCGCATCGCTGCGGTTCAGGGGCGCCACCAGCGCGTCGATGGCGGCCAGTGCGGAAGCGGTGTCGGAAAGAGGAGCTGAAGGGTGTGGTTGTGACATGGAGGAACAACGAACGATGAAAGGGGGAGCGGAATCTCGACGCAGCAGGCTCAGTTCGGCTTCGCCTCGCGCATCAGGCGAACGAACGGGCCTTCGGCGGCGCGCAGCACCATGGCGCCCAGGCTGCCGCCGACCAGCGTGGTCACGACGATGGACACCGCCAGCCCGTTGGGCATCGACTTGAGGGCGTCCGACAACATGCCCACCACCAGCGGACCCACCACGCCGAAGGGCAGGCTGGCCAGCGTGA
The DNA here is from genome assembly GCF_059423125.1 of Variovorax sp. GW531-E2. Classification (NCBI taxonomy): domain Bacteria; kingdom Pseudomonadati; phylum Pseudomonadota; class Betaproteobacteria; order Burkholderiales; family Comamonadaceae; genus Variovorax; species Variovorax sp. GW531-E2. The sequence continues at coordinate 7,450 of NZ_JBWKXQ010000100.1, forward strand.
GCATGGCGATGGTGCGGGCGCGCAGGTGCGGCGGCGCCGCGTCCTGCAGCACGTTGGGCAGCAGCACCGCGCTGCCGATGAGCGGCACCACCAGCAGCCCCAGCAGCGCGAAGTTGTGGTTGGCCGAGCTCGTGAACAGCAGCAGCGTCGACATCAGCGCCGCCGAGAGATTGCCCAGCATGATCAGCCGCAGCGCCGCAGCCGGCCCCATGCGCGGCTGCACGTAACGCATCGACAGCACGCCCAGCAGGCCGCCGGCCACCGTGCCGCACAGGAAGGCCAGGCCCATGCCCTGCCCCATCTGCACCGGCGTGACGCCGTAGGTGCGCGCCGTGAGGATCGGCAGCCAGGTGCCCAGCGAGCTCAGGCCCACGCTGGTCAGGCCCACGCCGACCACCAGGCCCGCGAAGGTGCGCCAGTGCTGGCGCAGGTGCTGGCGCAGGGTCGTGGCGCCCGGTGCGTCGGCGGCCGGTGCCCCGGGCGTTGCTTTGGCTTCCAGTGCGCCGCCGCGCGGCGTGCGTCGGATCGACAGCACCAGCAGCGTCACCGGAATGCCGGCGCTGGCCAGCACGAAGAAGGTCAGGCGCCAGGCTTCGAGCTGCTGCATCGCGACGGGCAGCCAGGGCCGCAGATCGTCGGTGAGGTGCACGATGGTGCCGCCCAGCAGCGCGCCCAGCGCACTGCCGAAGATGGCCGACAGCGCGAACACCGCATTCGCCAGCACCCGCTGCGCCCGCGGGAACAGGTCGGGGATCATGCTGTTGGTGATGGGCGTGAGGCCCGCCTCGCCCACGCCCAGGCCGACGGAGGCGACGAACAGCACGCCGTAGTCCATGGCCGTGCCGCGCATGGCGGTGGCGGCGCTCCACAGCACCACGCAGGCCGCGAGCACCACGCGCCGGTCGTAGCGGTCGCTGAGCCAGCCCAGCGGCAAGGTGGCGATGCCGGTGAACAGCACGATGCCCGCGCCCTGCAGCAGCCCGAGCTGCGTGTCGGACAGCGACAGCGTCTGGCGGATCGGCTCCGTCAGCAGCGTGAGGATGACCTTGTCGATCGAGCCCAGCACCGTCGCGATGATGAGCACCGCCAGCGCATACCAGGCGCTGGTGGGCGCCTTGCGGGTCGTTTCCAGGGCCGCAGGGGCGGCCGCATCCAGCGGCATCGGTGCCGCGAACGGTGGGAGGCCCGACATGTCAGAACGGAACGTTGACGTTCACGCCGATGGTGCGCGCCGGCACGAGCGCCGCGGTCACCAGGTTCGGGTTCGCGTTGAGTCCGGTTTCGATCGACACGATGCCGCGCTTGTTCGTCAGGTTGCGCACGTAGGCCGAGACGCTGAAGCGCTTGAAGTCGATGCCCGCCTGCAGGTCGACCAGCGTGTAGGCCGGCATGTTGATGCTCGGAATGGCCGTGCTGCCGCGGTAGCCCGCATCGCGCTTGCCGGTGTAGCGCGCGCTGATGCCGACGTAGGCCGGGTGGTCGGCGAGGCTGAAGTTGCGCGTCACGCCCAGCGTGGCGGCAAAGCGCGGCGTGTGCGGCAGGCGCGCGCCGGCCTTGGCGCCCAGGCCCTTGGCATCCTCGGTCAGGCGCGCATCGACGGCCGCGGCATTGGCGGTGAAGCGCCATTCCTTGCTGGGCTTCCAGTTGAGCGTGACCTCGCTGCCCTTGATGCGGGCCGCGCCCGCGTTGGTGACGAACACGAAGGCGCCGCTGCGCGTGGGCTGCTGCACGCCGGTCCACTCGATGTCGTACAGCGCCGCCTCCAGCGACAGCGTGCGGTCCAGCAGGTCGGCCTTGTAGCCCAGCTCGTAGCTCCACAGCGAGTCGGAGTTGTACATCGGCTGCACCACGTTGCGGTCGGTGTCGGCCTTGAGCACGTTGGGACCGCCGGGGCGATAGCCGCTGGCCGCGCGGAAGTACATGGTGCTCGTGTCCGACAGCGTGTACTTGGCCGCGGCCAGGTAGGTGGTCGGGCTTTCCGACGAGGTGCCGGCGGCACTGGCGGCGACCGACCCGACGAGCTGGCCGGTCTGGCGGCTGGCGTACTTCTGGTTGTTGCGCGCCAGGCGCACGCCGCCGGTGAGCGAGAACTTGGGCGTCACGTTCCAGGTGACGTCGCCGTAGGCCGCCTCCTCGCGGTAGCGCGAGGACTGCGTCGAGGTCAGCAGGCCGAGGCTGCGGCCCCCGATCAGGTTGGCGTCCATGACGCCGTTGTTGCTGCCGCGTTCGCGATTCAGGTACAGGCCCGCCAGCCACTCGATGGTGGTGCCCGAGCGCGAGGTCAGGCGGAACTCCTGGCTGATGCGGTGCTGCTCCACGGCGCTGTTCACCGGCACCGAGGCCACCGGCAGGCGCAGCGCGCTCAGCATCGGCCCGTAGCGGCCGGTGACGTCGACGGTGTTGTTGATCTTCACGTCCTGCGCGGAGGTGATCGAGTTCAGGCGGGCCCAGCCGAAGTCGTATTCCACGTCCAGCCCGAACAGCTGCGTGAGGTTGCTGTACGACTCGTTGGCCGACAGCTGGCGCGTGCGCTCCCGCGTCCAGGGGCGCAGCGTGCGCTGGTCCATGTCCTCGAAGCCCAGGCCCTTGCGATGCACGTCCTGCACCGTGCCCGTGAGGCGCACCGTGAGTTCGCGCGTGGGCGTGAGCAGCAGCGAGACCCGCCCGCCGTCGGTGTGGCCGCGGTCGATGTTGCGCCCGCGCGCCAGGCCCGTGGCGTCGTAGCTGCCGCCGAACTGGTCGGTGAAGGCGGCGAAGCGCACGGCCGCCACGTCTTCCTTGAGCGGCACGTTGAGCACCGCGCCGGTCGTGAAGCCGGGGCCGCCGCCCTGCGTCCACGAGGTGCCCAGCTTCACCGAGCCCGCGAACTCCATGGTGTCGGGCTGGTTGGTCACGTACTTGAGCACGCCGCTCATGGCGCCGGCGCCGTACAGCGTGCCCTGCGGGCCGCGCAGCACCTCGATGTGGCTCAGGTCGAGCATGCCCATGTCCAGCGGCGTGTTGCCGCCGCTCGCGCCGGCCGAGCTCATGCCGGTGGCCACGTCGTCCACATACACGCCCACGGTCGCGATGCCCTGCACCGGGCCGGTGGTCAGCCCGCGCATGGTGAGCGTGCCGCCCACGCTGCCGCTGCTGGTGAGGTTCACGCCCGGCTGCTCGGCCACGTAGTCGGCCAGGTTCTTGGCGCCGGCGCGCTCCAGTGCCTGGGCCTTCATCACGTTGACCTGCATCGGGATCTCGCGCACCGGCTCGCGGCGGCGCGTGGCGGTGATGGTGACGCTGTCGAGCGACTGCGGCGCCTCGTCGGCCTGCGGCTTGGCAGCAGCGGCGGCCGTGTAGATCACGATGGCGCCGTCGTCACCGCGGCGCGTCTGCAGCGGCGTGCCTTCGAGCAGCCGCGCCAGCGCGTCCTGCGGCGACAGCGCACCCTTCACGCCGCGCGTGGCCACGCCCTTCACGTCGTCGACCTTGTAGAGCAGCTGCACGCCGCCCTGCGCGATGTAGGCGTCGAGCGCGGTCTTGAGATCGCCGCCGCTCACGTCGAAGCCCTGCGGCGGGGCCTGCGTCTGTGCGTGCGCGGCCATGCCGCTGGCCAGCGCCCACGCGCCGCCGATGACCCAGGGGCGCAGTGCGCCGTACGTTCGCTTCTTCTTCTGGGGCGGCAGGCCGGTGCGGGGCGCGGTGCGATTCATTGTGTGTGTCTCCAGCGTGGTTATTTGTTTGGGTACCCACTGAGACGAATGCCCCGTCACATTCCGGTAATTTACGGATTCGAAATTCTGATTTCGTTGCCGCTCTCATGCGCGGCAAGACCGAAGCCCTGCTTCAGAAGCCCCACGAAGCCGCTCATGTTGTTCGCATCGAAGCTGCCGCCGATGCGCACCTGCGCGATGACCGGGTCGGCGATCACCAGCTTGCGCAGGTTGTAGCGATTGAACTGCGCGGCCGCGTCGCCCAGCGTGGTCTGGTCGAACACGAGCTTGCCTTCGCGCCAGCTGAGTTCGTCGTCGACCTGCTTGGGTGCCTTGGACATCACGAGCACGTTGTCGGCATGCGTGACCGCCGCCTGGTTGCGCGTGAGCACGGTGGGCTCGGCGCTTCGGGCATCGGGCTTGGCCGCGGCGATCTGTACGCGCCCTTCCTCCACCGTCACGTTCACCTGCTCGCCCTGGCGTCGCACGAGAAAGCGCGTGCCCAGCACGGTGATGCGGCGGTCGCCGGCGATGACCACGAAGGGATGGTTCTTGTCGTGCGCGATGTCGAAGTAGGCCTCGCCCGCGTCCAGCCACACCTTGCGCCCGCTGTCGTTCACGGCCGTGCGCACCTGCGTGGCGGTGTTCAGCGTGAGCTTCGAGCCGTCGGACAACGCGACCGACTGGCGCGCACCCACGGCCGTGGCGTAGTGCTGGCCGCGTTCTTCCTGCGTGTACTGCCAGCCGAGCCAGGCGGTGCCGGCGGCGGCCACGAGCACGCCGGCGGCGATGCGTTGCAGCGAGAAGCGCGACAGGCGCGGGGCCGGACGTTCGGCCTGCGGTGCGGGCGCCGGCGTGGGCAGGGGAATGGGAATCGCCGGTGTGCGCAGCGCGCCCAGCCGGTCGCCGCGCTCCCACGCGCTGGACAGCCGCAGCCAGGCCACGCGGTGGGCGATGGAGGCGGCGATCCAGGCGTCCAGCTGCTGCTGGTCGGTGTCGGTCCAGTCGCCGCTGTCGCGGCGGGCCAGCCAGTCGGCGGCCAACGATTCGATGCGCTGCGCTTCGCTCATGGTGAGAGCCTCCGCTCGTTCTGCGCTCGCCCGAAGGCCTTGGTGTCCAGCTGCACGCCGCCCGACAGCAGGGCGTCGGCCAGGGCGCGCACGCCGCGCGAGACCTGGCGCTCCACCGTGTCCTCGGTGATGCCCAGCTGCGTGGCGACCTCGCGCTGCGAGAGCCCGTCGATCTTGCGCATCTCGACCACGCGGCGGCACTTGGAGGGCAGCGCGTCGAGCGCCGTCTGCAGCAGCCGCAGCTCGCCGCGGCCGGCGGCGTGGCGTTCGGGCGTGAGCTCGTCGGCCGAGAAATCGAGCGCGTCGAGGTCGGCAATGATCTCGATGGAAACGATCTGCGCGCGCCGGGCGCGGTCGATCAGCAGGTTGCGCGCGGTGGCAAAAACGAAAGGCTTGACCTGGTCGGGCATGGATCTGGAGGCGGACTCGTAAATGCGCACGTAGACGTCCTGCCGCAGGTCGGGCACTTCGGCGTCGTCGCGCCAGTTGCGGCGAAGGAAGCGCGTGAGCGCGGCTTCCATCGGCAGCACCTCGCTGACGAACCAGGCATCCAAGTCACTGAGAACCACGAAGCGCTCCTGGAAATTGAAGGGCCGACACACAAAGCGGCAGGTCGCCGGGATTGGCGACAGACAGTGAGACGAACGGCCCGAAGATTTCCGGTAACGCGCGAAGGCCCGCCGGCGAAATTTCCTTGAATTCCCATGCCCGGCGGCGGACCCGGAAATTCTAGAAGGCCGGGCCCGAGGGCTTTTCCCCCTTGCCCCGTTACCGGAAAGTGCGCTCGAACTCGTCTCACCGGGGGCAGAAGAAAAACCAATTCGCGGAAAACAGACCGACATGATTCGAATCCGGAGGCAGCCCCCCACCTTCCTTG
>NZ_JBWKXQ010000101.1:0-13077 GCF_059423125.1 Variovorax sp. GW531-E2
GAAGAAGATCGTGCGCCAGGAAACGCCCAAGGCCCCGCCGCCGCCGCGCCCGGCCTACGTGCCGCCGCCGGCCGTGACACCGCCGGCCACGTCGGCGCCCGCGATCACCGCCGTGCAGAACACCGAGCCGGTGCCGCCGCCGCCGGCCGCACCGCCGGCGCCCCCCGCGCCGCCGGCCCCGCCGAAGGCGACCACCACCGACATCGCGGTGGCCTGCCCGCGGCAGGTCAAGCCCGAGATGCCGCGCAAGGCGATGGACGAAGGCATCGGCGGCGTGGTCAAGGCCGAGGTGCGCATCAAGGGCGGCCATGTGCAGGAAGTGCGCTTCCTGTCGGGGCCGCGCGTGTACCACTCGGCCGTGCGCGCCGCGGTGATGCGCTACGAATGCCAGACCACGGGCGATGCCGAGGTGCTGGCGACGCAGGAGTTCGTCTTCCGCATCGAGTAGGGGGAAGGAGCCGGTCTCTCTTCTTCAGACAGATCGGCCCATGGCGAGCGCGCGCATCACGGCGGCCGTGCGCGTCTCCACGCCCAGCTTCACGTAGACATGCTCCAGGTGCTTGTGCACGGTGCGGGGGCTGATCGTCAGCAGGGCGGCGATCTCGGCGTCGGTCTTGCCCTGCGAGAGCCAGTGCATGACATCGCCCTCGCGCGGCGTGAGGCCGGCCGGCTGCGCATCCGGCAACGGCACAGGAGCGCGGCAGGCCAGCCGGTACAGGAAGGCCACCGCCATCGCATGCTCCAGCCCCACGCGCCGGCAGTAGTCGGCCTGCTGCGCGGCGCGGCGCAGTTCGCGCCGGCCCGGTGCCTTGGCGACGCGGCGGGTGGTGCGCGTGGGATGCGCGTCGGCGCTGCGATGCCGCACGGGCACATGGCCGGACTCCAGTTTGTCCAGCAGGCGAAGCGCGCTCGCCCAATCGTTGCGCGACAGGTGCGTCATGGCATGCCCTTTCACGGTGCATACGCATTGCTGCGTATGGCGCCCGCACGCATCGAGAGACAGGATGCTCGCAGGCCCTTTGCCTCGAATTCAGTATAGGCAGGCAGCGGGCGCGCCAGTCGCTTGTCGACGAAGGGGATACACATGGCCATCGACGAAACACGGCTTAACGCGTTCATGGGTAACTTCGTCCACGACATCGGGGCCGTGATGCATGCGGCCACCATCGTCGTCGGCGACCAGCTCGGCCTGTACAAGGCGCTGGCCGAAGGCCCCGCCACCGCGGAGCAGCTCGCCCGCCGCACCGAGACCGACCCGCGCTACCTGCGCGAATGGCTCTCGGCCCAGGCCGCCAGCGGCTACGTCGAGTACGACCCCAAAGGCGAGCTGTTCTCGCTGACCGAGGAACAGGCTTTCGCGCTGGCCGAGGAAGGCAGTCCGGCCTTCGTGCCCGGCGCGTTCCAGATCGCCGTGGCGCAGTTCAAGATCATTCCCAAGATGGTCCAGGCCATGCGCACGGGCCTGGGCATCGGCTGGCACGAGCACGACGTGGCCCTGTTCCATGGCACCGAGCGCTTCTTCCGGCCCGGCTACGCGGCCAACCTGGTGAGCCAGTGGATTCCGGCGCTCGAAGGCATCGAGCCCTTGCTGAAAAGCGGCGCGCGTGTGGCGGACGTGGGCTGCGGGCACGGTGCCTCGACGCTGCTGATGGCGCAGGCCTATCCCCAATCCAGCTTCGTCGGCTTCGACTACCACGCGCCGTCGATCGAGCGTGCGCGCGAAACCGCGCGCAAGGCCGGCGTCGACGATGAAAAGCGCCTGCGCTTCGAGGTCGCGAGCGCCAAGGACTTTCCCGGCGAAGACTACGACCTGGTCGCCGTCTTCGACTGCCTGCACGACATGGGCGACCCCGTCGGTGCGGCGGCGCACGTGCGGCGCACCCTCAAGCCGCAGGGCACGTGGATGATCGTCGAGCCCTTTGCCAACGACCGGCTGGAAGACAACATCAACCCGGTGGGGCGCGTGTTCTATTCGGCCTCCAGCTTCATCTGCACGCCGGCCTCGCGTTCGCAGGAAGTGGGCCTGTGCCTGGGGGCGCAGGCCGGCGAAGCGCGCCTGCGCGACGTCGTCTCGCAGGGCGGCTTCTCGCACTTCCGCCGCGCCAGCGAGACGCCTTTCAACCTGATCTTCGAAGCACGTCCGTAAGGACAAAGGAGGCGCCATGTCCCGCCAATACATCGACTGCCGCGAGTACCCGAGCACGATGAACTGCAGTGTCGCGCTCTGCGCCGACTCCGAAGGCGAACTGCTCGATGCTGCCGTCCAGCACGCCGTGGCCGTTCACGGCCACACCGACACGCCCGAACTGCGCAAGCAGCTGGCGAGCATGTTCAAGGCCGGCACGCCGCCGGTGCAGCTGGAGTCCGCGAAGACACCTGCCTGACGGTGATGGTTGTGCGCGGCCCCGGCCGCCGCAACGAACCTTGATGCAGATCAAACGCTTGCATCGGCCCGGCATTTAGCCTGCCCCGATGCAAGCTTCCGCCGCGCTCGCGCCGTTTCCGTCCGTTCCATCGTCCGCCGGGAGTGACGCCCGCGCCGACGCCTGGCAGCTGCTCGACGACCCCGCCGAGTGGGCCGCGTTCGGCCGCCCGCTGGAGGCCGGCTCGGGCCGCTGGGAATCGCAGGTGGCGGTCGAAGGCATGCACTGCGCGGGCTGCGCCTTCACCGTCGAGGCCGCGCTGGCCCAGGTGCCCGGCGTGGCCGAGGTGCAGGTGAATGCCGCCAGCCGGCGCGCGCGCGTCGTGTGGTCGGCCACGGCCACGCGGCCTTCGCGCTGGTTCGAGGCCAGCGCGCGCGCGGGCTACCCCTTGCTGCCGGCCGGCAGCCGCAGCGCGCGCGAGACGCGCACGCGCGAGTTGCGCATGGCGCTGTGGCGCTGGCTGGTCGCGGGCTTTTGCATGATGCAGGTGATGATGTACGCCTACCCGGCCTACGTCGCGCGCCCCGGCGACATGACGGCCGACGCGGCGCAGCTGCTGCGCTGGGCCTCGTGGGTGCTCAGCCTGCCCGTGGTGCTGTTCTCGTGCGGGCCCTTCTTTCGCAGCGCCTGGCGCGACCTGCGCATCGGCCGCGTCGGCATGGACCTGCCCGTGACCTTCGGCGTCGTCATCACCTTCGTCGTGAGCACGGCCGCCACCTTCGACCCCACGGGGCCACTGGGGCACGAGGTCTACTTCGACTCGCTGACGATGTTCGTCTTCTTCCTGCTCACCGGCCGCTGGCTCGAGGCGCGGCTGCGCGACCGCACGGCCGGCGCGCTCGAGGCGCTGATGCACCGGCTGCCCGACAGCGTCGAACGCCTCGGGCCCGACGGCGGGTGGACGCGCGTGGCGGTGCGCCGGCTCGCGGCGGGCGACGTGGTGCGCGTGCGGCCCGGCGAGGCCTTCCCGGCCGACGGCACGGTGATCGACGGCGACACCACCGCCGACGAGGCGCTGCTCACCGGCGAGTCGCGCCCCGTGCCGCGCCCCTGCGGCGACCGCGTGCTCGCGGGCAGCCACAACCTCTCGGCCGTGGTGCAGGTGCGCATCGCCTCGGTGGGCGAGGGCACGCGCTTCGCGCAGATCGTGCGGCTCATGGAAAACGCCGCGCTCGACAAGCCGCGCCTGGCCCGGCTCGCCGATCGCGTGGCGCGGCCCTTTCTCATCGCGGTGCTGGCCTGCGCGTTCGGCGCGGGTGCGCTGTGGTGGGCGGTCGATCCCGGCAAGGCGCTGATGGTCGCGGTGGCGGTGCTGATCGTCACCTGCCCGTGCGCGTTGTCGCTCGCCACGCCCGCCGCGATGCTGGCGAGCGCCGGTGCGCTGGCGCGTGGCGGCGTGCTCACGTCGAACCTGCAGGCGCTCGAGGCGCTGGCCGGCGTCGACACCGTGGTGTTCGACAAGACCGGCACGCTCACGGGCGCCACGCCGCGCCTGGAGCGCGTGTACTGCCGCCAGGGCCTGCGCCCCGGCGACGCGCTGGAGATCGGCGCGGCGCTCGCGGCGCTGTCGCTGCATCCGGCCGCACGCGCGCTCGTGAACGCCTGGCAGGCGCAGTTCCGCGCGCCGCCGGCCTGGTCGGCGACGCAGCTGCGCGAGACGGTGGGGCAGGGCGTGGCGGCCTCGCTGCACCGGCGCGATGCGGTGGACGACCACGGTGCGCGCCCCGTGCGCCTGGGCTCGGCGGCCTTCTGCGAGGTGCCGCCGCTGCAGGTCGATGCGGCGCAGATCCACCTGAGCGACGACGAGGGCTGGCTCGCCAGCTTCGTGCTCGCCGAGGAGTTGCGCCCCGACGCCACGCAGGCCGTGGCGGCGCTGCAGGCTCAGGGCCTGTCGGTGCGCCTGCTCTCGGGCGACCGCGAGAACGCGGCGCGTGCCATCGGCGCGCAGGCCGGCATCGCGGCGGTGCAGGGCGACTGCGCACCCGAAGACAAGCTCGAGGTGCTGTGGCAATTGCAGGCGGCCGGGCGCGAGGTGGCGATGGTCGGCGACGGCCTGAACGACGGCCCCAGCCTGGCGCGCGCCAACGCCTCGTTCGCCTTCGGCCGTGCCGTGCCGCTGTCGCGCGCGCGGGCCGACTTCGTGGTGCTGGGCGATGCGCTGCAAGCGATTCCTGCGGCAGTAGCGCAGGCGCGCCGCACGCTGCGCGTGGTGCGCCAGAACCTGTTCTGGGCCGCGGCCTACAACGCCGTGTGCGTGCCGCTGGCCGTGGCCGGCTGGCTGCCGCCGTGGCTCGCGGGGCTGGGCATGGCCGCGAGTTCGCTGCTGGTGGTGCTCAACGCGGCGCGCCTGGCCGCGCCGGGGAAAGCGGCGGTGGCCTGAGATGGACGTGCTGTTCCTGCTCGTGCCGCTGTCGGTGGTGCTCGTTCTGGCGATCCTCGGAGGCCTTTGGTGGGCCATCGAGCGCGGCCAGTTCGAGGACATCGAGGTCGAAGGCGACCGCATCCTGAACAACGACTGACACAGCGATTGATGGCTTGATCTGCATCAAGCCTGCCCGGGCGACGCGGGCAGACACTGCCCGCAAATCACATTCACGGGCACCACGATGCAGCAGACCACGCACCCTCCCGCGGCCATCTACGACGACACCGTCGTGCGGCAGTTCGCACTCATGTCGGTGGTCTGGGGGGTGGTCGGCATGCTGGTCGGCGTGATCATCGCGTCGCAGCTGACCTGGCCCGAACTCAACCTCGGCATTCCCTGGCTCAGCTACGGCCGCCTGCGTCCGCTGCACACCAACGCCGTGATCTTCGCCTTCGGCGGCTGCGCGCTCATGGCCACGAGCTTCCACGTCGTGCAGCGCACCTGCCAGGTGCGGCTGTTCGCGCCGGCACTGGCCTCGTTCGTGTTCTGGGGCTGGCAACTGGTGATCGTCGCCGCCGCCATCAGCCTGCCGCTGGGCTACACCAGCGGCAAGGAATACGCCGAGCTCGAGTGGCCCATCGACATCCTGATCGCCGTGGTCTGGGTGGCCTACGCCATCGTGTTCTTCGGCACCATCGGCCTGCGCAAGGTGCGCCACATCTACGTGGCCAACTGGTTCTACGGCGCCTTCATCATCGCGGTGGCGCTGCTGCACATCGTCAACAGCGCGGCCATTCCGGCCGGCTGGATGAAGAGCTACTCGGCCTACGCCGGCGTGCAGGACGCGATGGTGCAGTGGTGGTACGGCCACAACGCCGTGGGCTTCTTCCTCACGGCCGGCTTCCTGGGAATGATGTACTACTACATCCCCAAGCAGGCGGGGCGCCCGGTGTACTCGTACCGGTTGTCGATCGTGCACTTCTGGGCGCTGATCTTCACCTACATGTGGGCCGGCCCGCACCACCTGCACTACACCGCGCTGCCCGACTGGACGCAGTCGCTGGGCATGGTGTTCTCGCTGATCCTGCTGGCGCCCAGCTGGGGCGGCATGATCAACGGCGTGATGACGCTCTCGGGCGCCTGGCACAAGCTGCGCACCGACCCGATCCTGCGCTTTCTGATCGTCGCGCTGTCGTTCTACGGCATGTCGACCTTCGAGGGTCCGATGATGTCCATCAAGACCGTCAACGCCCTGAGCCACTACACCGACTGGACCGTGGGCCACGTGCACTCCGGCGCGCTGGGCTGGGTAGGCTTCATCACCATGGGGTCGCTGTACTACCTGATCCCGCGCATGTACGGCCGCCTCGCCATGTACAGCGTGCGCGCCATCGACGTGCACTTCTGGATGGCCACCATCGGCATCGTGCTGTACATCGCCGCGATGTGGATCGCCGGCGTGATGCAGGGCCTCATGTGGCGCGAGATCAATGCCGACGGCACGCTGACCTACACCTTCGTCGAAAGCGTGAAGGCCACCTTCCCCTACTACCTGGTGCGCGTGATCGGCGGCGTGCTCTACCTGGGCGGCATGCTGGTCATGGCCTGGAACGTCTGGATGACCGTGATCACCGGGCGCTCGGTGCGCGCCGAGATCCCGGCCGTTGCCGCCGCCCACGCCTGAAGCCCCGAAGCCTTTGAAGACGCACGATGAACGCACCTGACAACCAGAACTCCGCGCCCGCCGCCACCGGCTTCACGCACGAGAAGGTCGAGACCAACAACCTGCTGATGATCGTGCTGATCCTGCTGGTGGTGGCCATCGGCGGCCTCGTGGAGATCGTGCCGCTGTTCTTCCAGAAGTCGACCACCGAGGCCGTGGAGGGCGTGAAGCCGCTCACGCCGCTGCAGCTGGCCGGCCGCGACGTGTACCTGCGCGAGGGTTGCTACAACTGCCACTCGCAGATGATCCGCCCCTTCCGCTCGGAGACGCTGCGCTACGGCCACTACTCGGTGGCCGGCGAGTTCGTGTACGACCACCCCTTCCAGTGGGGCAGCAAGCGCACCGGCCCCGACCTGCACCGCGTGGGCGGCAAGTACAGCGACGAGTGGCACCGCATCCACCTGAACAACCCGCGCGACCTCGTGCCCGAGTCGAACATGCCGGCCTACCCGTGGCTGGAGAAGGGGCTGGTCGACGCCGGCAGCATCGCCACCCGCATGCGCGCGCTGCGCACGGTGGGCGTGCCCTACACCGACGAAGAGATTGCCAAGGCCGCCGACGAGGTCGCCGGCAAGACCGACATGGACGCCACCGTGGCCTACCTGCAGTCGCTGGGCCTGGCGCTCAAGTAAGAAGAAAGAACAGGCAACGCCCATGACCGACATCACCACCCTGCGCATCGCCGCCACCATCGCCTGCTTCGTCGTCTTCATCGGCATCGTGGCCTGGGCCTGCTCGCGCCGCAACACGCAGCGCTTCGCCGAAGCGGCCCGGTTGCCGTTCGAGCAGGACTGAAGGGACACACACGATGAGCGACTTCATTAGTAACTTCTGGTCCAGCTACGTGGCCGTGGCTTCGCTGCTGAGCATCCTGGGCTGCGTGCTGCTCCTGTGGCTCACGGCGCGCAAGCGCGTGCCCTCCGACGCCGACAACACCACCGGCCACGTCTGGGACGAAGACCTGCGCGAAGCCAACAACCCGCTGCCGCTGTGGTGGGTGGGCCTGTTCGTGCTGACCATCGTCTTCTCGCTCGGCTACCTGGCCGTGTTCCCGGGCCTGGGCAGCTTTCGCGGCACGAACGACTGGAGCTCGCGCGCCGAGTACCAGCAGGACGTGGCCAAGGCCACGCAGGCGCTGGCGCCGGTGTACGCGCGCTACGCGCCCATGCCCCTGGAGGAGGTCGCGCGCGACCCGCAGGCCCGCGCCATCGGTGAGCGCCTGTTCATGAACAACTGCGCGCAGTGCCACGGCTCCGACGCGCGCGGCAGCAAGGGCTTTCCCAACCTCACCGACGCCGACTGGCTGCACGGCGGCACGCCCGACAAGATCGTCGAGTCGATCACCAAGGGCCGCATCGGCACCATGCCGCCGGCCGCGGCGATGGTCGGCACGCCCGACGACGTGAAGAACGTCGCCAACTATGTGCTGAGCCTGTCGGGCGAGCCGCACGATTCGCTGCGCGCGGGCCTGGGCAAGCCCAAGTTCGCCGCCTGCGCGGCCTGCCACGGCATCGGCGGCGTGGGCAACCCGGCGCTGGGCGCCCCGCGCCTGAACGACCGCATCTGGCTGCACGGCTACGGCGAGGCCGCCATCGTGCAGATCATCAACGAGGGCAAGCACAGCGCCATGCCCGCGCAGGAAGGCCGCCTGACCGAGGCCCAGATCAAGCTGCTGGCCTCCTACGTGTGGGGCATGTCCAACCCTGCGACCGGGACGCCATGACGCGAAAGACGGTCATCCCGATCGTCAGTGCGCCGCCCGCCGCCGCGCCGGAGGTCGGCCTGTACGAGGCGACGAAGAAGATCTACCCGCGCAGCGTGCAGGGCCTGTTCGCGCGCTGGCGCTGGGCCATGGTCTTCCTCACGCAGCTGGTGTTCTACGGCATGCCTTGGGTGGAGTGGGGCGAGCGGCAGATGGTGCTGTTCGACCTGGCCGCGCGGCGCTTCTACATCTTCGGGCTGGTGCTGTATCCGCAGGACCTGATCTACCTGTCGGGGCTGCTGGTGATCAGCGCGCTCTCCCTCTTTCTCTTCACGGCCGTGGCCGGCCGCCTGTGGTGCGGCTACGCCTGCCCGCAGACCGTCTACACCGAGATGTTCCTGTGGGTGGAACAGCGCATCGAAGGCAACCGCAGCGCGCGCATCCGGCTCGATGCCGGCGCGTTCTCGCTCGAGAAGCTGGTGAAGAAGGCCTTCAAGCACCTTGTCTGGATCGGCATCGCGCTGTGGACCGGCTTCACCTTCGTGGGCTACTTCACGCCCATCCGCGAGCTGGGCATGGCCTTCCTGCAGACGCAGATGGGCTCGTGGGAGGTGTTCTGGGTGTTCTTCTACGGCTTCGCCACCTACGGCAACGCCGGCTTCATGCGCGAGCAGGTGTGCAAGTACATGTGCCCCTACGCGCGCTTCCAGAGCGCGATGTTCGACCGCGACACGCTCATCGTCAGCTACGACCCGCGGCGCGGCGAGCCGCGCGCGCCGCGCCGCAAGAACGTCGACCCGCGCAGCGCCGCCCTGGGCGACTGCATCGACTGCAGCCTGTGCGTGCAGGTGTGCCCCACCGGCATCGACATCCGCCAGGGCCTGCAGTACGAGTGCATCGGCTGCGGCCTGTGCGTGGACGCCTGCGACAGCGTGATGGACAAGATGGGCTACGCGCCGCGCCTCATCCGCTACGACACGCAGAACGGCATGGAGGCCGGCTGGTCGCGCCGCCAGCTGTGGCGCCGCGTGCTGCGTCCGCGCGTGCTGGTCTACACCGCATTGCTCGCGCTGCTGGTGGCGGGCCTGCTCGCCAGCCTGGTCGCGCGCACGCCGCTGAAGGTCGACGTGGTGCGCGACCGCGCCTCGCTGGCGCGCATCGTCGAGGGCGGGCGGCTGGAGAACGTCTACCGGCTGCAGATCATGAACGCGACCGAGCGCACGCAGCACTACCGCATCGCCGCGCGCGGCATCGAGGGGCTGAGCGTGGCCTCGCCCGACGAGGCCATCGAGGTCGAA
Organism: Variovorax sp. GW531-E2; assembly: GCF_059423125.1. Classification (NCBI taxonomy): domain Bacteria; kingdom Pseudomonadati; phylum Pseudomonadota; class Betaproteobacteria; order Burkholderiales; family Comamonadaceae; genus Variovorax; species Variovorax sp. GW531-E2. The sequence continues at coordinate 9,512 of NZ_JBWKXQ010000101.1, forward strand.
CCCGCGCAGGCGCGCTGGGTGGCGGTGCGGCTGCAGGTGCCTTATGGCGCCGCGCCGGCCGGTTCGCACACGGTGCACTTCGACATCCGGCAGGCGGATGGCGCGGCGCAGGTTTCCGAAAAAGCGGTCTTCCTGGTGCCGCGCTGAAAGGTCTTCCCATGAACGATGCCCTGCCGATGAACGCGCCCGCGACCTCAGGCCCCTGGTGGCGCTACCCGCTGGTCTGGCTGGTGATCGCGGGGCCCGCGGCCGTGGTGCTGGCCAGCATCGCGACCGTGTGGCTGGCGCTGCGCACGCCCGAGGTGCTGGTGTCGGAGGACTACTACCGCGAAGGCATCGAGATCAACCGCACGCTGGCCGACAAGAAGCGCATGCCGGCGCAGGCCGGGCGCAACCACGCGGCGACGCCGGAGGACGATGTGCCGGTGCCCAAGAGGGCGGCCCCATGAGTGCCATGCGCCGCATCGCCGGCATCCTGTGGCCGTCGTTCCTCGTGGCCTGCGGCATGGAAGTGCTGGTGTTCGCCATGATCGACCCGATCCATTCGTACTGCGGCGCCGACGCGCTGCGCATGTCGCGCCAGGGCATCTACACCGTGTCCTTCTTCGTGTTCTGGCTGATGGCGGCGGCCTCGAGCGCGTGCACCACGCTGCTGGCGCTGCCGTCCGAGAAAGAGACTGCGTCATGAGCCTGCCCCTGGCGTGCGTTCCCGAGACCCCGTCCGTGTTGCCCGTCGAGCTGCTGCGCCGCTTCGACGTGCCCGGCCCGCGCTACACCTCGTACCCGACGGCCGACCGCTTCGTCGAGACCTTCGGTGCCGACGACTATGCGCAGGCGCTGCACCTGCGGCGCGACGCGGATACGGCCGGCGAGCCTTTGTCGCTGTACGTGCACATCCCGTTCTGCGAATCGCTGTGCTACTACTGCGCCTGCAACAAGGTCGTGACGAAGCACCGCGAGCGCGGGCGGCAGTACCTCGACTACCTCGCGCGCGAAGTGGGGTTGCAGGTCACGCGGCTTGGCCCCGGTGCGCCCGTCGGCCAGCTGCACCTGGGCGGCGGCACGCCGACCTTTCTCGACGATGAGGAGCTGGGCGAACTGGTGGCTCTGCTGCGCCGCGCGTTCGCCTTCGTGCCGGGCGGCGAGCAGTCGATCGAGATCGATCCACGCACCGTCGATGCACAGCGCCTCGCGGCGCTGGCCGCGCTCGGCTTCAACCGCCTGAGCTTCGGCGTGCAGGACTTCGACCCCGCCGTGCAGCAGGCCGTGCACCGCATCCAGCCGGCGGCGCAGGTCTTCGCGCTCATGGACGCGGCGCGCGCGCTGGGTTTCAAATCGATCAACGTCGACCTGATCTACGGCCTGCCTCGTCAGAACGATGCCTCGTTCGAGCGCACCCTCGCGCAGATCCGCGAACTGCGGCCCGACCGCATCGCGCTGTATGCCTACGCCCACCTGCCGGAGCGCTTCAAGCCGCAGCGGCGCATCGCGGCCGACGAGCTGCCCGACGCCCCCACGCGCGTGCGCATGCTCGGGCGCGCGATCGCAGCGCTCACCGAAGCCGGCTACGTCTACATCGGCATGGACCACTTCGCGCTGCCCGACGACCCGCTGGCCGTGGCCAAACGGGAGGGCCGGCTGCACCGCGACTTCCAGGGCTACAGCACCCAGCCCGACGGCGACCTCGTCGCGCTCGGCGTGTCGGCCATCGGCCGCGTGGGCGCGACCTACAGCCAGAACGCGAAGACGCTGGAGGACTACTACGCGCTGCTCGACCAGGGCCGCCTGCCCGTGGTCAAGGGGCTCGCGCTGTCGGACGACGATGTGCTGCGCCGCGAGGTCATCATGGCGCTGATGTGCCGCGGCCGCGTGGACTTCGACGCCGTCGAGGCCGCGCACGGCATCGCCTTTGCGGACTACTTCGCCCCCGAGCGTGCCGCGCTGGCGCCGATGGCCGAACAAGGGCTGGTGCGCCTGTCGCCGCGTGCCATCGAGGTCACGGAGGCCGGCTGGTTCCTCGTGCGTGCGGTGGCGATGGTGTTCGACCGCTACTGCGCCGCGACGCGCACGCGCTTTTCGCGCGTCGTTTGATTCGATGGATTCCCCCGCACTCGCCGGCGCCGCATTGCTGATGGGGCTCGCGGGCGGGCCGCACTGCGTGGCGATGTGCGGCGCGGTGTCGTCTGCGGTGATCCGCATCGTGCCGGTGGGCAGGCCCGCGCAGGCCGTGCATCCCGTCGCACCGGTCGTCTTCCACCTCGGCCGCATGGCGAGCTACGCAGCCGCCGGCGCCATCGCCGCCGCGAGCCTGCACGGCCTGGGCGCGGCCAGCGCGCAGGTCGCGGCCTGGCGGCCGCTGTGGGTGATGCTGCATGTGTTCGTGCTCGCCTGGGGCGTGGTGCTCGCCGTCGCGGGCCGCCAGCCGCTGTGGGCGCAGCGCGCCGGGCGTGCCCTCGAGGCTCGCCTGCGGCCCATGGCCGGCGGCTCGCTGCTGGGCGTGCTGGCCACGGGCACGTTGTGGGTCGCGATGCCCTGCGGCCTGCTGTATTCGGCGCTCATGCTCGCCGCGTTGGGCAACGGGCCGTTGCAAGGTGCCTCGACGATGGCGCTGTTCGCGCTCGGCAGCAGCGTGTCGCTGCTCGCTGCGCCGTGGCTGTGGCAGCGCTTGCGCGGATGGGGCGACAGCGGCACGCGCCAGGCCTGGGGCGCGCGGCTGGCGGGGGTGTTGCTGGCGGCGGTGGCGTTGCAGGCGCTGTGGATGGACCTGAGCCACCGCATCGCCGACTGGTGCGGCTGAGGCGCTAACTCCTCAGGCGATGCTCTCGATCAGCAACGCCTGTAGCACGAAGCGCCGGTTGTCCGCTGCCGCCGTGCGTTCGCCGAGCAGGCCTGCGAGCGCGGCCGTGGGGTGGCTGTCGGCCGCTGCACCGTCGTGCACCGGAATGCCCGCATGCTGGCCGATCTGGCGCACCAGCGCGGCATCGATGCCCTCGCAGGCGACGGCGTCGTACAGCCGCCCGAGCATGCGCGCCGTGTGCTGCAGCTCCTGCACCGGCGTGTCGGTCGACAGGCTGGAACGCATGGTCGCGACCTGCGCGCCCAGTTCCTCGGCGGCCTGGCGCAGCAGGGCGAGCGCGGCGCTGTCGCCGGTCTCGCTGAGCAGGCCCAGGTTCTTGCCGCGCAGCAGCCGCGGCGGCGCGGCGCCGTCGAGCGCGGCGCGCTGGAGCAGCCGGGCGCGGCCGAGCAGGCTGGCCTCTCTCTGGGGCGACAGCGCGGCGGTGGAAGGGTGCATGGCAAGGTTCGACATGTGTCTCGCGGAGGCTAGCCACCCAGGCCGCGCCGGCCTTGACGCACATCAAGGAGCGCGCCGCTGTTACACGCCGGACACAGAGCGTTCACCCGACGTTACGCACCGATGCGGGCCGTTGTCACTGCGGGGCCTCGCGCTTCCTAGCATCGAGACATCGCCTGATCGCAGGCAACGTCACACAAGACAGACAGAACGCCGAGGAATCCCCATGCTCACGAGTGCCCGCCCCAACCCCATCCTCCCGCTTCGGCCCCTG
>NZ_JBWKXQ010000102.1:0-10993 GCF_059423125.1 Variovorax sp. GW531-E2
CCGCCCCGCAACGCGTGGTGTCCGCCGCCCCCGCCTCGCCCAACGAGGAGGCGATCGAGCGGGCGCTGCGGCCCAAGCTGCTCGACGAGTACGTCGGCCAGGCCAAGGTGCGCGAGCAGCTCGAGATCTTCATCGGCGCGGCGCGCAAGCGCAAAGAGGCGCTCGACCACGTGCTGCTGTTCGGCCCGCCGGGCCTGGGCAAGACCACGCTGTCGCACATCATCGCGGCCGAGCTGGGCGTCAACCTGCGCCAGACCTCGGGCCCGGTGCTCGAAAAGCCCAAGGACCTGGCGGCGCTGCTGACCAACCTCGAGCCCAACGACGTGCTCTTCATCGACGAGATCCACCGCCTGAGCCCGGTCGTCGAGGAAATCCTGTACCCCGCGCTGGAGGACTACCAGATCGACATCATGATCGGCGAGGGCCCCGCGGCGCGCAGCATCAAGCTCGACCTGCAGCCCTTCACGCTGGTGGGCGCCACCACCCGCGCCGGCATGCTGACCAACCCGCTGCGCGACCGCTTCGGCATCGTGGCGCGGCTGGAGTTCTACACGCCCGAAGAACTGGCGCTCATCGTGCGCCGCAGCGCCGGCCTGCTCAAGGTCGAGACCGACGCGGCCGGCGGCTTCGAGATCGCGCGCCGCTCGCGCGGCACGCCCCGCATCGCCAACCGCCTGCTGCGCCGCGTGCGCGACTACGCCGAGGTCAAGGGCAACGGCCGCATCACCGAGGACATCGCGCACAAGGCGCTGGCCATGCTCGACGTCGACCCGCAGGGCTTCGACCTCATGGACCGCAAGCTGCTCGAGGCTGTCATCCACCGCTTCGACGGCGGCCCGGTCGGCCTGGACAACGTGGCCGCCAGCATCGGCGAGGAGCGCGACACCATCGAGGACGTGATCGAGCCCTACCTCATCCAGCAGGGCTACCTGCAACGCACACCGCGCGGGCGCATCGCCACGCTCGCGGCCTACCGCCACCTGGGCGTGGTGCCGCCCTCGGGCCGCGCCGACGGCCCGGACCTTTTCGGCGCCTGAAGAGAATCCCATGCACACCCACGACCTGAGCGCCTGGCAGCACGACCATCATTTCGGCGCCGGCAACGCCGCCGCCGAACGCAGCACCCGCCTCGTGATGTGGATCACCGCCGCCATGATGGTGGTCGAGATCGGCGCTGGCTGGTGGTTCAACTCCATGGCGCTTTTGGCCGACGGCTGGCACATGAGCTCGCACGCGCTGGCCATCGGCCTGAGCGCCTTTGCCTACGCCGCCGCGCGGCGCTACGCCCGCGACCCGCGCTTTGCCTTCGGCACCTGGAAGATCGAGGTGCTCGGCGGCTTCGCGAGCGCGCTGCTGCTGCTCGGCGTCGCCGCGCTCATGGTGGTCGGTTCGCTGGAGCGGCTGTGGTCGCCCGTGGCCATCCACTACCCCGAAGCCATCTCGATCGCGGTGCTGGGCCTGGTGGTGAACCTGGTCTGCGCGCGGCTCTTGGGGCATTCGCATGACCATCACGGCCATGACCACGGGCACGCGCATGACCACCACCACGGCCATGACCACGCGCATGGCCACGACCTCAATCTGCGTTCCGCCTACCTGCACGTGGTGGCCGACGCCGCCACCTCGGTGCTCGCCATTGCGGCGCTGCTGGGCGGCTGGTTCTACGGTTGGTCCTGGCTCGACCCGGTCATGGGCATCGTCGGCGCCGTGCTCGTCGCCGTCTGGGCCAAGGGCCTGCTGAAGGAAACCGGCAAGGTCCTGCTCGACCGCGAGATGGACCACCCCGTCACCGCCGAAATCCGCGAAGGCGTCGAGACCCTGCTGGCCGATTCCGAAACCCGCGTGGCCGACCTGCACGTCTGGCGCGTCGGCCGCGATGCGTACGCCTGCGCGCTCACGGTGGTGACGCATTCGGCCACGCTCACGGCGGATCAGGTGCGGGCGTGCTTCTCGATGCATGAGGAGATCCGGCACTCGACGGTGGAAATCCAGCGCTGCGCTGACTAGGTCGAGGGCCTGCTCCTTCCCCTCTGTGGGAAGGAGAAAGTCAGGCCGTCGGCCGCCGGACGTGCCGCACGATCAACATCTGCGCCACGTAATAGGTAGACAGCACCCATAGCGACGCCAGCGGCAGCGGCGACACGAATCGGTTGATCGCCAGCAGCGCATCGCTCAGCATGAAGAAGCAGGCGCCCACCGCCACCCACAGCGCGGCCGGGTCGCTTGAACGCAGCACCGCCGCGCGCCCGATGGCCTGCGCCGCCATGCAGGCGATCACCACCACGTAGAACCCGACCGGAATGCGCAGCGCCACCGGCAGGCCGCCCTGCCACAGGAAGGCGTACATGCCCGTGCCGATCAGCAAGGTGGCCGCCAGCGCGCGCGGACGCGGGAACAGCCCGACGCCGATGCGGAACAGCGCGATGTACGCCAGGTGTGCGAGCAGGAAGCACACGAGCCCGGGCACGAAGAGGTTCGCCGGCCCCATCAGCAGCACGTCGCCTGCGAGCGAGAAGACCAGGCCCGCCAGCAGCAGCGCATCGAAGCGCGCGATGCCGCCGGGCTGGCGTTGCGCGCGGCGGGCCGCGAAGGCGATGGCGATCGCCAGGGCCAATGGCTTGAAGAGGAGGTGCAGCCAGCCGATGCCCAAGGCCGCGCTCGCCGTGGCCAGCGCGGCGGCCTCGACCAGCAGCACCTCGGTGACCGACAGCCGGCCCTGCAGCACCGCGCCCACGGCCCACAGCCCGGCCGTGAGCGCGGCCAGCCAGACGGCGGCCTGCGGCAGCGGCACGGCATCGGAGTACCAGAGGAACACCGTCACGCCGGCCAGCAGCGCGAGGAACTGCAGGCCCGCGAACCACTGCACGCCGCGGCTCACCACGGGCTCGTAGCGCGTGACCTTCGCGATGTCGAAAGCAGGCTTCGGGTAGCGCGCCGCCACGTCGGCCGGTCGCCAGCCGGGCGGCTTGAACCACACGCGCAGCTTGTCGGACCAGCGGCGCGCGTGCCATGAATCCTTCGCGAGCGCCCAGTAGACCTCGGCGTTGGCCCACAGCGGGTCCCAGCTTTTCAGCTCGCCGCGCGTGCCGTACACGCAGCGCTCGTCTTCTTCGCGGAAGGTGCCGAAGAGGCGGTCCCACACGATCAGCACGCCGCCGTAGTTGCGGTCCAGATACGTGTCGTTCACCGCGTGGTGCACGCGGTGGTTCGAGGGCGAGCAGAACCAGCGGTCGAACCAGCCGAGCTTGCCGACCTGTTCGGTGTGGACCCAGAACTGGTAGAGCAGGTCGATGAGCGCCACCACGACGAACACCAGCGGCGGCACGCCGGCCACGGCCATCGGCAGGTAGAAGAGCCAGCCCAGCAGCGCGCCGCTGGAGGTCTGGCGCAGCGCGGTCGACAGGTTGTAGTGCTGGCTCTGGTGGTGCACCACGTGCGCGGCCCACAGCACGGCCGACTCGTGGCCCATGCGGTGCAGCCAGTAGTAGCAGAAGTCGTAGAACACCAGCGCCAGCAGCCAGCCGTACCAGGTGGTCCAGAACTCGCGCGCCGTCTCTTGCGGAAAGAGCGCCACCGCCGAATACACGGCGGTGTAGATGCCGATGCGCAAGAGCCCCGTGAGCACCGCGCTGATCTGGCTCAGCATGCCCAGTCCGATGCTGTTCACGGCGTCGGCCAGGCGGTAGGTGTCCTGCCCGGTGCCGCGCCGGGCGCGCGCGCGGCCGACCGCGAACTCGATCGCGATCAGCAAAAAGAACACGGGGGACACGAGAACGATGATCTGACCAGAGCGCATCGTCCGATTGTGGCGTTGCCCTGGTGCCACGCGTCACCGGGATGTCACGGAGTCGCCATCGCGCGGTCACGCGCGGCTGCGAACCTGCCGGACCATGCAACGCGACGACGCTTTCCTTCGCGCCTGGCGCGACACCGCGATCCAGCCTCCCGAGCCGGAGGACGACGATGCGGCGCGTCCGGCGCTGCGCTATCGCACCCTCTGGATCTCCGACCTGCACCTGGGCACGCCCGGCTGCCAGGCCCGGGCGCTGCTCGACTTCCTCAAGCACACCGAGTGCGAGACCCTGTTCCTGGTCGGCGACATCATCGACGGCTGGCAGCTCAAGCGCCACTGGTACTGGCCGCAGGCGCACAACGACGTGATCCAGAAGCTGCTGCGCAAGGCGCGCAAGGGCACGCGTGTGATCTTCATTCCGGGCAACCACGACGAGTTCGCCCGCAAGTACCTGCACCACAACTTCGGCGGCATCGACGTGGCCGACGAATGGATTCACGAGACCGCCGACGGCCGCAAGCTGTGGATCATCCACGGCGATTTGTTCGACGGCGTGATCCAGTGCGCCAAGTGGCTCGCCTACGTGGGCGACTCGCTCTACGAGTTCACGCTCAAGCTCAACCGCCACCTCAACTCGCTGCGTGCGCGCATGGGGCTGCCGTACTGGTCGCTCTCGAAGTACCTCAAGGGCAAGGTCAAGCGTGCCGTGAGCTACGTCGGCGACTTCGAGAACGCCGTGGCCCGCGAGGCCCGCAACCGCGGCGCGCAGGGCGTGGTGTGCGGCCACATCCACCACGCCGAGATGCGCGACATCGACGGCATCCTGTACTGCAACGACGGCGACTGGGTGGAAAGCCTCACCGCGCTGGCCGAGCACGCCGACGGCACGCTCGAGATCATCGACTGGGCGCAGCACATGCCGGTGGCGGCCAAGGCGGCGCCGGCACGCGAGGCTGTCGCGGCCTGAGCGGCGACATGAACGCAGCGCCGCGATCGCGCGGCGCTTCTGGCGCGTGAATTTTCGACATTCCTGCGTGTCAGTTTCTGCAGGGCTGGTCGTTTGACCATTGTTTGCGAACGTGCGGGTCTTGCGTGGCCCAGACTTTTTGGATTGCCATCCACTAGGTCTGTCGCACATGCCCCAAACCCTCTCTGTCACAAGCACAGCCATCCCCTTGGTTCTGGGGCAGCCCGTATTGATGCCCGTCCGGTTTTCTGGCCATGAGGGCCTGAACGGCCTGTTTGCGTACGAACTCCTTCTCAAGACCCCCGATGCTCTGAATCTGGGCGCCAGCGAAGCGGCTGATTTCGATCTCGACGGATTCATCGGGCACGAAATCACGTGTGCGATCGAGTTGGATGGGGCTGGCGAAATCCTCTCCGGCGTTGCAGGGCCCGGCAACAGCGGCATCGGCGCCGGGATTCGGCAGATCAGCGGCATCGTGACGGAGGCCGCCATGGAAGGAGAAGCGGGGCGCCATGTCGTCTATCGCTTCGTCATTCGACCCTGGCTGCACCTGGCAACGCTCAACTGCGACTGCAAGATTTATCAGGACCAGACTGTCGTAGACACGCTCGATCAGGTGCTGGGCAACTACTCGTTTCCCGTGGAAAAGCGACTGTACGAGACCTATCCGATTCGTGACTACTGCGTGCAATGGAACGAAAGCGACTTCGAGTTCTTCGAGCGCCTGTGCCAGGAGTACGGCATCAGCTACCACTTCGAGCACAGCGACGGTGCCCATCGCCTCGTCTTGTCGGATGCGATGGCCGCTTACCGGGAGTGCCCCAGTGCTGCCTACGCGAACGTCGAGTTTCATACCCCGGGCTACAAGACCGACGCCGAGTACATCCACCAATTTGCTCCATACAACCAGCTCACCAGCGGCGCCTACGTCACCCGAGACTACGACTACACGCGCAGCAAAGCTCAGCTGATCGGTCAGAACAGCGCCCCGCGCCCGACAAGCCAGGCCAATGGCGAGGTGTATCAGTACCACGCAAGTGTCGGTGGCAGTCATTTCGTGCAGCCGGAGGCTGGCGACGCGGGGCCCAATGATCCCTCCACCGAGGCACGCGCCTTCGCCCGCCTGCGCATGCAGCATCTGCGCACTCACGGCGCTCGCGCGCGTGCCACGGGCAACCTGCGGGGCATGGTGCCGGGTTGCACGTTTCGCATGCACGAGCATCCTCGAGAGAGTGCCAACGCCGAATACTTGATCCTGCAGACGGACTTCGTGATCGAGGACGTCGGGCAAGAAAGTCAAGTCAAGGACGTGGCTTCCGGCCGCTCGCAACGCTGGACGGTACAGGTCGAATTCACTGCGCATCCGATCGCAGAGGCATTGCGCCCCGCGCTTACGCGTCCCAAGCCCAAGACGGGTGGCCCGCAGAACGCAGTTGTCGTCGGCCCTGCCGGCCAGAACATCTGGACCGACGAGTACGGGCGCATCAATGTCCAGTTTCCATGGGATCGGGACGGTCAGTTCGACCAGAAAAGCTCCTGCATGGTGCGCGTGAGCGCGGCATGGGCGGGCAATCAGCTCGGCGCGATGCACGTCCCACGCATTGGCCAAGAGGTGGTCATCGAGTTCTTCGGCGGGGACCCCGACCTGCCGATTTGCACAGGTCGTGTCTACAACCAGATGAACCTGCCGCCATTCAAGCTGCCCGAGCAGGCTGCCTTGTCAGGGTTCCGCTCGCGCGAACTCGTCAGTGGTGGCGGTAACGCTTCTTCGGGGCGCAGCAACCAACTGGTTCTGGACGACACGGCCGGGAAGATCCAGACGCAACTTAAAAGCGATCATCAATCCAGTTCGTTGAGTCTCGGGTTCATCACTCGCGTTGAAGACAACGCAGGTCGCAAAGATCCGCGAGGCCAAGGCTACGAGCTGCGCACCGACGGCCATGGCGTCATGCGAGCAGCCGATGGCATGCTCATCACCACCGAGGCCCGCATGGATGCCGCGGGGTATGCCAAAGACCTGGGAGAAGCCATTTCGCGACTCACGCTGGCCCGCGATCTGATCGAAGGCCAGTCCGATGCAGCCCGCACCAGCGAAGCCCAGGTCAAAAGCGACCAGGATGCCGTGGCCAAGGCCCTCAAGAAGCAGAACGAAACGATCAAGGGCAGTGGCGGAAACCCACAAGAAGGCCAGTTTCCAGAACTGGTCGATCCTCATCTCGTGCTCGCCAGCCCGAGTGGTGTCGCCGTGACGTCGGGTGGCTCCACGCACATCGCCAGCGTCGAGCACACGCAAATTACCAGTTCCAAGCACACCAGCGTCAACAGCGGTGGCAGCCTGATCGCGGTCGCGCTGGAGGCGTTCAAGGTCTATGCCATGCAAAACGGCATGAAGGTGATTGCCGCCCAGGCTGACATCGAGATCAAGGCGCTGCAGAACTCCATCAGGATGATGGCCAAAGACAAGATCGAGCTGACCGCCGACATCATCAACATCACGGCGAAGACCCGGCTGACTATCAATGGCGGCGGTAGCTATGGCGACTACAGCGCCGGTCGCATCACCAAGGGCACCACCGGCAAGTACACCAACCATGCGGAAGTCCATAGCCATGTCCCCGCGGATTCCAAAGCCCCAACGAACGCGAACGGCGAAGGTTGTGGCACCAAGGAAAAAGCGGCAGACAACGGCAGCAGTACGGTGGCCCGCTCATGACCGGCAACCCGGACGCCCCGTATCTCGAACTGGTGGATACCTTGATCGAGCACTGGAAAGGCGTGAGTGTGCCTATGTCCAAAGACTCAACGGAATCGAAGGGCACACCACGATCTCCAGAGGAACCAGCCACTCAGCGGGCCTACCTGCTGTTCAACCGATGGGAAAGCAACCCGTTGGCAGAGGATTTGGAGCTGCAGTTTCCCAAATGGGCGCGTGATCGCGTCACCGTGCCTGATCGCCAGTTTGAAGACAGAGCTGAACACGCTCCCTTTGTGCTGGAACTGCCCGAGGAACTGATTCTTCCTACGCCCGACTTTCAACGCCAGAGTCTATGCAACTGGCTGGCTCGATGTCTGGCGTTCGCTGCGCATCAGGTGAACAGGCGCACCCTTGCACAAGACTTCTGCGGGGTTGTCATCAGCCCCGCGTCAGCTCAGGCCATCACTCACCACTGGGTCAGTCTGGGTGATCAGCGACCGCCCTATGGAGAAGAGAGCGTGCTTTTTCGCTATCACGATCCGCGTGTCATGCAGCGTGTCTGGCCTGCCCTGAGCACATTCCAGAAGAGCAGGTGGCTGGGCCCCGTTACGCATTGGTGGTCACTGCTGCAACCCTGGGGGCCGTTAAGCGATACGTCGGAGCCCATCCAATGGTTTCACGCCAAGGCACCGGTGCCGCCCTACGGCGCGGAGGCTGGTGGATCAGCGCGAGATTTGTTCGACGAGGCGCAGTGGTTTCTCGCGGGTATCTCGCCGCAAGCAAATCTGATCTGGCGCAGCTATGCCGACAACAACGTGCCACTCGACGCACAGCCCGATGCTGAAAACTTGATGCAGATGCTGGCCGATGCCGCCCGCATGAAGCTGGAAGACCTGAGCCTTGAAGACTACGTGTGGATCACGTGGATGCACGCTCCCAAGAGCGGTCCTGCTCGGGCGATGGACTGGAGCCTGCCGCACCTTGCTCCCACGTTGAGCCGGATCGAAGCCCAGCTGCGGGACGACCCTGACGCTCGTTTCTCCAGTCTCTTTGCCAACGCTACTCGGACTCGCCGCTAAACATCCATGGTTCATACAACACGCTGCAATCAGTGCTCGCAAACCGGGCTGCCCATCCTCTTCACGCGTTATGCCGCCGCCTACAGTGCAACTCAAGAGGGGATGGGTGCGCTCGACGGGCTCAAGCCCGCCGGCACACTCAAGGCCGAGCCCGGCGGTGTGAGCTTGAAAACAGCCAGATACAACGTTCGCATGTTGCGCACTGGCTATTTGTACCTGCGGCGGGAATCCGTATGCCGGCTGCCCGAATGGCTCGCATTTGTCGTGCATCCGCATGGCTACCTCACCAAGATCGATATCAACTACCCAGAGCAGACTACCGGCGAAGCCGCTTGCAGGCCGAACGAATGGGGTGCCAACAGAAGTTTGGTGTGGATCAAGGATGCGGACGATGTCACCAAGCTCCATTTCATGTTTCATCCGGACCCGATTGACCCAGAGCACCTCAAGACGGTGATTGGAAGGGATCCGGACAAATACATGCAGGGGTTTGATGTGGCTGCCTGGGTGAAGGGCGCCACCAGTCAGAGCGACACCATGCTTCCCGATACGCTAAACACCATGGTCATGGAATTCGCTGCGCTGTCTAACAAGGCACTTCAGACGGTGGGTACTGAGCAGGAGTTCGGAATCATGGGCCGTAGCCCCCAAGAGCGAGCTTGGGGCGACTACCGCGAAGTGAGGGAGGGCAACCACTTTGCTGGCCAGAATGACGAATTCAGAGAGACCGACGGAACCCTCTCCAGAGCCCCTGACGGAACGCCCATCGGCACCCAACCCGGTTTTGTGGGCTACATGAGTACCGGCTCCTATGTGAGGAATGTGCGGGGGATCCCCTACGACCAGGCTCATGGCCCGCGTCTGCGTCAGATGATCGATTTTCTCGAAGCCTATCAGGGCGCAGTCGTCGCGTGCGACGACCCCATTGGTATTGCACAAGAGTTGAGCATGCACCATCTCTCTGCGGCCATCCCTTACATGGATTGGCTCAAAGCAACAGACGCCAAGGGAATCAGCAACCAGTGGAAGCAGGCCGCAAGTGAAAGCGTGCGTTCCGTGCGTACTGCGCTGAGCCGCAAGGCAGTTGATATCTATGACGGCCGCACCGCGGCCACACGCCGGATCGCGACAAGCGTGCTCGACAACAATTCCTTTGGAAACATCACCTACAAAGTCACCATGCCGGATGGCAGCGTCAAGGTAATGACGGAGAAAGAACATAACCGCCACCTCCACGACAAATTTCTAGAAGAGGCCGACAGTCGCGACAGCGATCGCTCAGTCCTGGGAAGTCAGGAAGCCAGCACTGATGCGCTGACACGAGTGACCCAGTACTGCGACATGGGCGCCATCGCCGCCTTCGATGCACTGCACAAGGCCGAACTCGACAAGCGCGACGGCCTGATGGACAAGATCGCCCTTGACCTACAAGGCTGGCTCAAGGCGGATGCTCTCACCGAGAGAGCGCTGGGCCGCTACAACGACAAGGCGGACATCGAATCCGGCGACGGTGCGAGCTGTGCCGGGCAGTTGTGCGCCATCTTGTTGCAGATCGACAGTGCCCCCAAAGGTCGTCAGTGGTACGCCGGACTCGACACGTTCACGCCAGGCAAAAAAAACCTCGTCTGGCGCATGCTGAGCCTGAACAACGCCGACCTCAGTACCGAGCTGCACGCCGCGTTGGAATTGCTCACGACGCCATTGCCTCCGGGCGGCCTTGAAGTGCGAGATGCCGAGGAAAAGTCTCGCCGGCAAAAGGCCTACGCAACCATGCTGGCCGCGCCGGGCCAACTAAATAAAACCCTCAGCGCAAGCGACAAAATAAAAACGAGTCTGCCCAAGGTGCTCGATCCCAGCCGCAAGTGGCTGGACCGCTTGCAAACCGGCAGTGAGCTCGCCAAGGTGACCTACGACAGCCCGCACGCCGTGCTTGGTGTCGCCGCCATGGCACGCTTCAAGGCCCTGCCCGCAGCCCGGGGCGAAAGCTTCATCGCCAAAGCCCAACTGGTGCTGCTTGCCCGTGGACTCGGTCAGCAGGCCATGGCCTTCACCAGAAACCAGCAAGCCGACGCGCTGACCAAGGTGACCGCCAAGCAGGCGCGCTACACACAGCGCCGGATAGAAAAGGCCATCCAGAGCCAGCTTGCTGAAGCGGGGGGGAAGGATATGCGTCTACCCAACATCTTGCTGGGCTTGAACGCGCTAGCCATCTTGCCGGCGCTCGCGAATGCCGAAGCCAAGCGCGACGAGCGCACCATCACCGAACTGCTGGGCACGATGGCAGGGCTGGTGGGCGGCATGCGGCAGTGGCGGGTCGAACTGTACGAGAAGGCGCTGCTCAAGAAACTGCCTGATATGGTCTACAAGACTCACAAGGCGGGCATGACACAGGCAACGCAGGTCGAACTGTTGGGCATGAAGGCGGGGGCGGCCCGCTTCGTGGCGGCGGGGGCTGTTGC